>CAKMOM010000012.1:0-10600 GCA_927910965.1 uncultured Streptococcus sp. | reverse complement strand
TTTCTTAGGGAAAGTACAAATGGAAGTGACTTGTGCTCTGCTGCAAGAAAAGTATCATGTGGAGATAGAAATAAAAGAGCCTACAGTCATTTATATGGAAAGACCGTTAAAAAAAGCAGAGTATACCATTCACATCGAAGTTCCACCGAATCCTTTCTGGGCTTCCATTGGTCTATCTGTAGCACCGCTTCCATTAGGGAGCGGAGTACAGTATGAGAGCTCGGTTTCTCTTGGATACTTAAATCAATCGTTTCAAAATGCAGTTATGGAGGGGATACGCTATGGCTGTGAACAAGGATTGTATGGTTGGAATGTGACGGACTGTAAAATCTGTTTTAAGTATGGCTTATACTATAGCCCTGTTAGTACCCCAGCAGATTTTCGGATGCTTGCTCCTATTGTATTGGAACAAGTCTTAAAAAAAGCTGGAACAGAATTGTTAGAGCCATATCTTAGTTTTAAAGTTTATGCACCACAGGAATATCTTTCACGGGCATATAACGATGCTCCCAAATATTGTGCAAATATCGTAAATACTCAACTGAAAAATAATGAGGTCATTATTATTGGAGAAATTCCTGCTCGATGTATTCAAGATTATCGCAATGATTTAACTTTCTTTACAAATGGACGTAGTGTTTGTTTAACAGAGTTAAAAGGGTACCATGTTACTACCGGTGAACCTGTTTGCCAGCCCCGTCGTCCAAATAGTCGGATAGATAAAGTACGATATATGTTCAATAAAATAACTTAGTGTATTTTATGTTGTTATATAAATATGGTTTCTTGTTAAATAAGATGAAATATTTTTTAATAAAGATTTGAATTAAAGTGTAAAGGAGGAGATAGTTATTATAAACTACAAGTGGATATTGTGTCCTGTATGTGGAAATAAAACACGATTAAAGATAAGGGAAGATACTGAATTAAAAAAAATTCCCCCTCTATTGTCCGAAATGCAGACAAGAAAATTTAATTGAAATAAAGCAGTTCAAAGTAACTGTGATTACAGAGCCAGACGCAAAGACGCAGAGCCGATAAAATGAGATTAATACAATCTCATTTTATCGGCTCTTTCCGTTATGTATGGATTCTTTTAATTAGTCTTCGATGTTTCTTGCTTCGTTGATACCGCTGGCTAAAGATTCCATTAAGGATAGTTCTTTGTCTGTAAAGCTATCCATGTATTTCTCTATCTGTAATCGTCGGGTGCTTTTTACCAAGTTATTAGCAGGTAGGGGTCCCGAGCGCCTACGAGGAATTTGTATCGATAAGAAATAGATTTAAAAATTTCGCTGTTATTTTGTACATTTAACTTGACGGTGACATCTCTCTATTGTGAGTTATTAGTGGTACAGTTTTCAACCGTTTTAATTATAAAAAAGTGGTGCATTTTTAAATTGGCACAAACAGGTAACGGTTATTGCAGGTGTATTTCTTATCTATGGGTTTAACATGGATTTTATCATTAAAATCATGAGTATTGTCCGAGAGTGATTGGTCTTGCGTATGGTTAACCCTAAAGTTATGGAAATAAGACTTAGAAGCAAACTTAAGAGTGTGTTGATTGTGCATTATCTTAAAATTTTGTATAATAGGAATTGAAGTTAAATTAGATGCTAAAAATTTGTAATTAAGAAGGAGGGATTCGTCATGTTGGTATTCTAAATGCGTAATGTAGATAAAACATCTACTGTTTTGAAACAGACTAAAAACAGTGATTACGCAGATAAATACGTTAGATTAATTCCTACCAGTGACTAATCTTATGACTTTTTAAACAGATAACTAAAATTACAAACAAATCGTTTAACTTCTGTATTTATTTATAGATGTAATCACTTCAGGAGTGATTACATGAACAAAAATATAAAATATTCTCAAAACTTTTTAACGAGTGAAAAAGTACTCAACCAAATAATAAAACAATTGAATTTAAAAGAAACCGATACCGTTTACGAAATTGGAACAGGTAAAGGGCATTTAACGACGAAACTGGCTAAAATAAGTAAACAGGTAACGTCTATTGAATTAGACAGTCATCTATTCAACTTATCGTCAGAAAAATTAAAACTGAACATTCGTGTCACTTTAATTCACCAAGATATTCTACAGTTTCAATTCCCTAACAAACAGAGGTATAAAATTGTTGGGAATATTCCTTACCATTTAAGCACACAAATTATTAAAAAAGTGGTTTTTGAAAGCCATGCGTCTGACATCTATCTGATTGTTGAAGAAGGATTCTACAAGCGTACCTTGGATATTCACCGAACACTAGGGTTGCTCTTGCACACTCAAGTCTCGATTCAGCAATTGCTTAAGCTGCCAGCGGAATGCTTTCATCCTAAACCAAAAGTAAACAGTGTCTTAATAAAACTTACCCGCCATACCACAGATGTTCCAGATAAATATTGGAAGCTATATACGTACTTTGTTTCAAAATGGGTCAATCGAGAATATCGTCAACTGTTTACTAAAAATCAGTTTCATCAAGCAATGAAACACGCCAAAGTAAACAATTTAAGTACCGTTACTTATGAGCAAGTATTGTCTATTTTTAATAGTTATCTATTATTTAACGGGAGGAAATAATTCTATGAGTCGCTTTTGTAAATTTGGAAAGTTACACGTTACTAAAGGGAATGTAGATAAATTATTAGGTATACTACTGACAGCTTCCAAGGAGCTAAAGAGGTCCCTAGCGCCTACGGGGAATTTGTATCGATAAGGAATAGATTTAAAAAATTTCGCTGTTATTTTGTACAATAAGGATAAATTTGAATGGTACCATAAACGACCGTTTATGGTACCTTTTCATTTTCCTGCTTTTTCTAAATGTTTTTTAAGTAAATCAAGTACCAAAATCCGTTCCTTTTTCATAGTTCCTATATAGTTATACTTAATGAGTTATGGTACATTTAAATTATAAAATTAAGGAGGTTTTTTTATGATTTTTGGCTATGCTCGAGTGAGTACGGATGATCAAAATCTTAGTTTACAAATTGATGCACTTACTCATTATGGAATTGATAAATTATTTCAAGAAAAAGTAACTGGTGCGAAAAAAGACCGACCGCAATTAGAAGAAATGATCAACCTACTACGTGAAGGAGATTCTGTTGTCATTTACAAGTTAGATCGAATTTCACGATCAACTAAACATTTGATTGAACTTTCTGAATTATTTGAAGAACTTAGTGTCAATTTTATATCTATTCAAGATAACGTAGATACTTCAACGTCTATGGGAAGATTCTTTTTCCGAGTTATGGCTAGTTTAGCAGAACTGGAACGGGATATTATTATTGAACGAACTAACTCTGGTCTTAAGGCAGCCAGAGTCCGAGGAAAAAAAGGGGGCCGTCCAAGTAAAGGTAAGCTATCAATTGATTTAGCTTTAAAAATGTATGACAGCAAAGAGTATTCTATTCGTCAAATTCTTGATGCCTCTAAATTAAGCAAAACAACCTTTTACCGTTACCTCAATAAAAGGAATGCTTAAGATATGGCTATGAAAAGAATTTTAACTACTTCACAGCGTGAACAACTTCTTTCTGTAGACCACTTATCAGAAGAGGATTTTAAAGCGTATTTTAGTTTTTCTGATTATGATCTGGAGGTTATTAATCAACACCGTGGAAAGGTCAATAAACTAGGATTTGCGATACAACTTTGTTTGGCCCGGTATCCTGGGTGTTCTTTAAGTAATTGGCCGATTAAATCAACCAGACTAACTTCTTATGTGAGTCGACAGCTCCATCTTGATGCAATTGATTTAAATTCATATGATCATAGAAATACACGTGCAAATCACTTCAACGAGATCTTAGAAGTATTCAACTATCATCGATTCGGTAGTGCTAATACACAAAAACAGTTAATAGAATATTTAATTGAACTAGCTTTAGAAAATGATGACTCTATCTATCTAATGAAAAAAACAATTGATTTCTTAACTCGAAAAAGAATTATTTTTCCATCTATAGCTACACTTGAAGACATTATAAGCCGCTGTCGAGATAAAGCAGAAAACAACTTATTTTCAATATTACTCTGTTCATTAACAGATATACAAATTGAAAAACTAGAGAGTTTGTTTCAAATTTATGAAGAGACGAAAATAACTAAACTCGCTTGGCTAAAAGACATTCCAGGTAAGGCAAATCCAGAAAGCTTTATGAGTATTTGTAAAAAAGTGGAAGTGATTGCTTCCATGGGACTCGGGACAATTAATGTCTCCCATATTAATCGGAACAGGTTTCTTCAGCTAGCTAGACTAGGGGAAAATTATGATGCATATGACTTCTCCCGTTTTGAGCTTGAAAAAAGATACTCTTTACTTATTGCTTTTTTAGTCAATCATCATCAATATCTGATCGATCAACTGATTGAGATTAATGACCGCATTTTAGCAAGTATTAAACGCAAAGGGACACGTGATTCACAAGAACAGTTAAAAGAAAAAGGAAAATTGGCTACTAAAAAATTGGAACATTATGCTTCTTTAATTGATGCTCTTCACTTTGCAAAAGATAATGATAGTAATCCTTTTGACGAAATTGAACGAATCATGCCTTGGGAAGATTTAGTACAAGATGGAGAAGAAGCTAAAAAAATTACAGGTAATAAAAATCATGGCTATTTAGAAATGGTTCGAAATAAAGCTAATTACCTCCGAAGATACACGCCAATGTTATTGAGGACCCTTTCGTTCAAAGCAACTCCGGCAGCAAATCCAGTCCTCATGGCCCTAACTCAACTAACTGATTTACACAATAGTGGTAAAAGAAAAATACCGGCAGATACTTCTACTGATTTTGTGAGTAAAAAATGGAAAAGCCTTGTTCGGCCAGAAGAGGGGAAAATAGATCGGTCTTACTATGAGTTAGTAGCTTTCACCGAGCTAAAGAACAATATTCGATCAGGAGATATTTCAGTTGAAGGAAGTATGATCCATCGAAATATTGATGATTACTTAGTTGATTTATCTGCTTGTATTGATTCAGAAACTATTCCAGACACGTTTGAGGACTATTTAAAGGATCGGGAAATAATTTTAGATTTACAGCTTCAATTTTATTCGACAGTTGATAAGAGAATTTCAAGAGCAAACCTTAAAAAGTTGGAAAAAGTTACACCTAGCGAAGCAGAAATATATAGAAAAAAACTTTATTCAATAATTCCTAAGATAAGGCTTAGTGATCTTTTAATTGAGGTGGACAGTTGGACCAACTTTTCACAAGAATTTAGTCATGATTCTACAGGGAAACCGCCGAGTGAACAAGAAAGAAAAATTATTTTTGCTGCTTTGCTGGGTTTAGGGATGAATATTGGTCTTGAAAAAATGGCCCAATCAACTCCTGGAATTTCTTATTCTCAGTTAGCCAATGCCAAACAATGGCGCTTTTATAAAGAAGCTCTGACTCGTGCTCAATCTGTTTTGGTTAATTATCAGTTAAAGCTTCCTGTTGCAGACTTTTGGGGTGAAGGAAAAACCACTGCTTCAGACGGAATGCGCGTCCCAGTGGGCGTCTCAGCTCTAAAATCCGATGTTAATCCACATTACAAAAGTATGGAAAAAGGAGCTACAATGATTCGATCAATAAATGATAGGCATACGACTCATCATATCGAGGTTGCTTCAACTAATACAAGGGAAGCTACTCATACCCTTGATGGCCTACTTTATCATGAAACAGATCTAGATATTGAGGAACATTTTACTGATACAAATGGGTATTCTGATCAGGTGTTTGGAATGACCGCATTACTAGGCTTTGATTTTGAACCTCGCATCAGAAATATAAAAAAATCACAATTATTTTCTATCAAATCACCTTCCTACTACCCTAACTTATCAGAAGATATAAGCGGAAAAATCAATGTAAAAATTATTGAAGAAAACTATGATGAAATTAAACGAATCGCCTATTCGATTCAAACAGGAAAAGTATCTAGTTCTTTACTATTAGGAAAGCTAGGCTCATACGCACGTAAGAATAGAGTAGCTCTTGCACTGAGAGAACTAGGTCGCATTGAAAAGAGCATTTTTATGATAGATTATATTACAGATAGTGAGCTACGGCGAAGGATCACTCATGGACTAAATAAGACAGAAGCGATTAATGCTTTAGCTAGAGAACTATTTTTTGGGCGACGCGGAAAATTTATGGAGCGCGATATTCGCCGACAACTTCAAAGTGCTAGTGCGCTTAATGTGTTAATAAATGCAATAAGTATATGGAACGCCGTCTACTTACAAGCAGCTTATAATTATCTCGTCAAAATAGATCCCGAAGTAACTAAGTATATGAAGCATGTATCTCCTATTAATTGGGAGCATATCACTTTTCTTGGAGAGTATAAATTTGACTTGTTATCTATTCCTAAACACTTAAGAGAATTGAATATAAAAAATAAATAGGCCTTGAAACATTGGTTTAGTGGGAATTTGTACCCCTTATCGATACAAATTCCCACTAAGCGCTCGGGACCCCAGGTAAGAAAAATTCATCAACGGAAACATGAAGTAACGATACAAGGTCATAAAGAACTTGTATGCTGGGGTGTTGCCCTTTATTTTCAATATTAGTTAAGTACCGTGGGTCAATTTCAATCAATGCTCCCACTTGTTCACGAGTTAAACCTCGTTTCAATCGAGCTTCTTTAATGGCTAAACCAAAGGCTCTAAAATCATATTTATCTTCTTTTTTACGCATAGTAGACCACCTCTATACATTTTATTGTTCCTACTGAATTAAAAACAGGTATAGAAAAACGTGTTATATGGTTTATAGGTTTATATTTAATAAAAAGCACTACTAAACGCCAATAAAAAAACCGTTATATGGTAGTGCTATTTACGCTGTTAAAATATTGTATATTACTTCCAAATGGCGGTTTGTTGGAGGTCAACGTCGCCATGAAGTACATCATATACAATAAATTTCCTTACATTGGGTTCTTGTCAAAAAAAGTCGTCTATCTGCAATAGATAAGTACGTCCACCAATGTGGTTTTATAAATCATATAGATAGAATAACAGAAGCATGTAAACAGAGAAATAAATCTGTTTATATGCTTTTTGGCTATTCAGAACTTTTTTACAAAGTTTATTTATCAGTAATGCAACAAATCCCCCTTTCACATTGGGACTAAGAGTGAAAGGAGATAAACGAGCAAGGCTCACTTCCTTTCCTAGACAGAAAGGGGGTGAGAAACATGAAACCATCTTCTTTTCAGACCACAATAGAAAATCAGTTTGACTATATCTGTAAACGTGCTATGGAAGACGAGCGAAAGAATTATATGCTTTATCTTTCAAGGATTGCAAAGCGTGAGGTGTCCTTTTCGGATGTTGGCGATTATCTTGTTAGCCAGTTTGCGACAACAGATAACTATTCAACTGACTTTCAGATTTTTACACTCAATGGGTTATCAGTAGGCGTTGAAAATGATTTGTTGAGTGAAGCATTACGTGAGTTGCCAGACAAGAAACGTGAAATTCTACTGCTGTTTTACTTTATGGACATGAGCGATTCAGAAATTGCAGACCTGTTGAAATTGAACCGTTCTACTGTCTATCGGCATAGAACCAGTGGACTAGCCTTAATTAAAAAGTTTATGGAGGAATTTGAAGAATGAAAACACAATATCCTATGATTCCCTTTCCTCTCATTGTAAAGGCAACAGATGGCGATACCGAAGCGATTAACCAGATTCTACATCATTACAGAGGGTACATAACGAAGCGTTCCCTACGACTTATGAAAGATGAATATGGCAATCAAAGTATGGTCGTTGATGAAGTCTTACGTGGAAGAATGGAAACCAGACTGATTACAAAGATTTTGTCATTTGAAATTAAGTAATATCCTCTCTCCTTTCGTGGAAGCGTGCTAAACCATTCCACGCTTCCCGAACAGGGAGGTTTGTTATTCCACCAAAGCATATTGAGCTTTCAATGTGTTTTGATAGGCTAACGAGCCATTGTTCTTTGAAAACTGAATAAAAGTAATCGAATACGTTTCGATAAGAAAAGAGCCAACGGAACTAACCGCCATGACCTATCTTATAAAGATAGCGAGCGATTCATGTTAGTGATCCGAGAAGCAATCTTTAGCAGGATTGCCTGCAACGACATTCTTATCGTGATAATGATACTCCCATACAGTCAATAGTCCGAGCGTGATAAAACCGTCGCAGGCAATGAGTATGGCTACATGAGAACCATGCAGGGGTGGAACTCCCGTGAGCTTTGCTAAAGCTGTTCGATTGCTGGTAAAACAACTTTTATGAAATCCAAATAAGTGATTTGGAAAGGAGGATTTTATGAAGCAGACTGACATTCCTATTTGGGAACGTTATACCCTAACCATTGAAGAAGCGTCAAAATATTTTCGTATTGGCGAAAACAAGCTACGACGCTTGGCAGAGGAAAATAAAAATGCAAATTGGCTGATTATGAATGGCAATCGTATTCAGATTAAACGAAAACAATTTGAAAAAATTATAGATACATTGGACGCAATCTAGCGTCGCCAAAGGGTCTTGTATATGATAAAATAGTATTAAGTCGTATCAAGGCTCTTTCCATAAAGGAAAGGAGCAAATGCCATGTCAGAAAAAAGACGTGACAATAAAGGTCGAATCTTAAAGACTGGAGAGAGCCAACGAAAAGACGGAAGATACTTATACAAATATATAGATTCATTTGGAGAACCGCAATTTGTTTACTCGTGGAAACTTGTGGCTACAGACCGAGTACCAGCAGGAAAGCGTGATTGTATCTCACTTAGAGAGAAAATCGCAGAGTTACAGAAAGACATTCATGATGGTATTGATGTTGTAGGAAAGAAAATGACACTCTGCCAGCTTTACGCAAAACAGAACGCTCAAAGACCAAAGGTTAGAAAAAACACTGAAACTGGACGCAAATATCTTATGGATATTTTGAAGAAAGACAAGTTAGGTGTAAGAAGTATTGACAGTATTAAGCCATCAGACGCTAAAGAATGGGCTATTAGAATGAGTGAAAATGGTTATGCTTATCAAACCATCAATAACTACAAACGTTCTTTAAAGGCTTCATTCTATATTGCTATACAAGATGATTGTGTTCGGAAGAATCCATTTGACTTTCAACTGAAAGCAGTTCTTGATGATGATACTGTCCCTAAGACCGTACTAACAGAAGAACAGGAAGAAAAACTGTTAGCCTTTGCAAAAGCTGATAAAACCTACAGCAAAAATTATGATGAAATTCTGATACTCTTAAAAACAGGTCTTCGTATTTCAGAGTTTGGTGGTTTGACACTTCCAGATTTAGATTTTGAGAATCGTCTTGTCAATATAGACCATCAGCTATTGAGAGATACTGAAATTGGGTACTACATTGAAACACCAAAGACCAAAAGTGGCGAACGTCAAGTTCCTATGGTTGAAGAAGCCTATCAAGCATTTAAGCGAGTGTTAGCGAATCGAAAGAATGATAAGCGTGTTGAGATTGATGGATATAGTGATTTCCTCTTTCTTAAATAGAAAGAACTATCCAAAAGTGGCAAGTGATTACAACGGCATGATGAAAGGTCTTGTTAAGAAATACAATAAGTATAACGAGGATAAATTGCCACACATCACTCCACATAGTTTGCGACATACATTCTGTACCAACTATGCAAATGCAGGAATGAATCCAAAGGCATTACAGTACATTATGGGACATGCTAATATAGCCATGACGCTGAACTATTACGCACATGCAACATTCGATTCTGCAATGGCAGAAATGAAACGCTTGAATAAAGAGAAGCAACAGGAGCGTCTTGTTGCTTAGTAGTACAAATGAATTTACTACTTATTTACCACTTCTGACAGCTAAGACATGAGGAAATATGCAAAGAAACGTGAAGTATCTTCCTACAGTAAAAATACTCGAAAGCACATAGAATAAGGCTTTACGAGCATTTAAGAAAATATAAAAAGATAATTAGAAATTTATACTTTGTTTGAACTGAAAAAACAGTAAGAAAGCGTAAAAAATCAATTCCTGTACTAGCGTGTAATTGAAATTTTTTTAGTTTTGGCGTTAGAACTGTTTCCTCAGTCCTAGCCCCTTCTCTTTTTGATAAGTATGCTTGGCAGAAAGTAGTTTGTAAATGATTCTGAGAATCTTATGAGCATAAGCAATGACGGCCTTCATCTTGCTTACTCTTTGGGAAATTCGATTATAAAAAAAGAAAAAGCTGGATCCTTGGAATGTGCTGCAATTAATCCCGACATGGTCAAAGCCTGTTTTATTTAGCGATTTCCTTGCGTGATGTGTGAGGATTTTTTAATGCCAGCACTATAGGCTAAACATCTTTTTCTGTCATGAGTTAGCAGGCTCTGCCTGATTAGAGTTTTACATGTAATCTATTTTAATAGTAATGTTTTATCATTTTCAGGAGAACGCAGTTTTTGGCTCGTTCTCTTTTTTGTTGTGATACTTCTTTCAAGGAATATTTGGTAGGATTGGAGTGAAAAAAGATTAACTAGGAAAGAAGGAAGTATATGGAAGCCATTTATCAACGTGATTCGGATCAAGATGGACTGACTG
>CAKMOM010000011.1:0-30828 GCA_927910965.1 uncultured Streptococcus sp. | reverse complement strand
CAGCTCGGTAGCTCGTCGGGCTCATAACCCGAAGGTCGTAGGTTCAAATCCTGCTCCCGCAATAAGGCTCGGTAGCTCAGTTGGTAGAGCAATGGATTGAAGCTCCATGTGTCGGCGGTTCGATTCCGTCTCGCGCCATTTATATATTTTGGAAGGGTAGCGAAGAGGCTAAACGCGGCGGACTGTAAATCCGCTCCTTCGGGTTCGGGGGTTCGAATCCCTCCCCTTCCATTTTACGGGCATAGTTTAAAGGTAGAACTAAGGTCTCCAAAACCTTCAGTGTGGGTTCAATTCCTACTGCCCGTGTTAATAGAATTATGGCGGGTGTGGTGAAGTGGTTAACACACCAGATTGTGGCTCTGGCATGCGTGGGTTCGATCCCCATCACTCGCCTATTTTATATTATTGGGGTATAGCCAAGCGGTAAGGCAAGGGACTTTGACTCCCCTCATGCGTTGGTTCGAATCCAGCTACCCCAGTTACTATTTGCCGGCGTGGCGGAATTGGCAGACGCGCTGGACTCAAAATCCAGTGTCCGCAAGGACGTGCCGGTTCGACCCCGGCCGCCGGTATAGTATAGAGTTAAGGAACGTTGTAAATCTTCGTTCCTTTTTTGTATCATTTTTGGTATAATAGTAGTTATTCAAATTTTATTTAGATTATGAAAGTGTAGGGAAGTATGTCTCGTTCTATCGATTTATTAAAACATCGGTATTTGAAAAATATTAAAGAAAATCCTGAATTGTTTATCGGGATTGAGCTGGAATATCCTGTTACAAATTTAGAAGGGGATGCTACAGATGTTGAAGTTATCAAGCACTTATTCCGATATTTAGTTTCTGCTTTGAATTTAGCTGTAGAAAAGGTAGATGATTTTGGGAACCCTATCCAGTTAGTGGACCCAGTAAGTCAGGATGCTATTTTATTTGAAGTTTCCTATACCACGATAGAGTTTGCATTTGGTAAGGCTGAAACGATTCAAGAGGTCGAAAATCGTTTTAAAAATTATATGGATGTAATTCAGAAAAAGTTAGCTGAATCAAATCATGCTATTGTTGGCTGTGGTATTCATCCCAACTGGGATAAAAATGAGAATAGGCCAGTGGCTTACCCACGCTATCAGATGTTGATGGACTATTTAAATTTGAGTAGAAATGTGACTAAATCAGACTTACATCAATTCCCTGAATACGGAGCGTTTATTTGTGGGAGTCAGGTTCAGTTGGATGTCTCAAAGTCTAACTACTTACGAGTGATTAATGCTTTTACTCGAATTGAAGGGGCTAAGGCTTATTTATTTGCCAATTCTGAGTTTTCAGGTGAGGATTGGGATACGAAAATTTCAAGGGATATTTTCTGGGAAGAATCTATGCATGGTATCTATCCAGAGAATGTCGGTGTTAATGCTAGATTATTTAAAGATGAAGACGATTTTTTTTAACTACTAAATCATTCTGCAATTTTTACTGCGGAACGTGATGGGCAAACCTATTATTTTTATCCGATTCAGACAAGGGACTATTTGGTTACACCTGAAATTCAAGCATTTGATCTTAATGGGGATGTGGTTTCTATTTACCCTCAAGAGAAAGACTTTGAAACTCATCGTAGTTACCAGTATCAAGACTTAACGACTCGCGGAACGGTTGAGTTTCGTAGTGTGTGTACCCAACCTCTAGATAGAACCTTTGCTTCAGCAGCTTTTCATTTGGGATTGTTACTTAATTTAGATAAGTTAGAGGCTTACTTAGCAACAGCACCTTTCTTTAAAGAATTTGGTCGTGATTACAAGTTTTTAAGGAGACAATTTTCTAAGAAAAACCTCACTGATAGGGAGAAAACTGCGATTATTGAATTCTCCAAAGACTTACTACTGCTAGCTGAGGAAGGACTGGAGATGAGAAATAAGCAAGAAATGACCTTTTTACAGCCTTTGAAGGAAGAATTGAGCCTATAATTTCTCTTATAAAGGGAGAATTTTCTGAAAAATCATGATATAATGGAAGAGACTATAGATAAAGGATAGAGAGTAATGACATTAGTTTATCAATCAACGCGTGATGCCAACAATACAGTAACTGCTAGCCAAGCTATTTTGCAAGGTTTGGCGACGGACGGTGGTTTGTTTACACCGCTTACTTATCCAAAGGTAGATTTGGACTTTGACAAATTGAAAGATGCTTCTTACCAGGAAGTGGCTAAGTTAGTTTTGTCGGCATTTTTAGATGACTTTACAGCCGAGGAGTTGGACTACTGTATCAGCAATGCCTACGATAGCAAGTTTGATACTCCAGCTATCGCGCCATTAGTGAAATTAGACGGACAATATAACTTGGAGCTTTTCCATGGTTCAACGATTGCCTTTAAGGATATGGCCTTGTCTATCTTGCCATACTTTATGACAACAGCTGCTAAGAAACATGGTTTGGAGAACAAGATTGTCATCTTGACAGCGACATCTGGTGATACTGGTAAAGCTGCTATGGCAGGATTCGCGGATGTACCTGGCACTGAGATTATCGTCTTTTATCCAAAGGATGGTGTCAGCAAGGTTCAAGAGTTGCAAATGACCACTCAGACTGGCGACAATACTCATGTTATCGCTATAGACGGTAACTTTGATGATGCGCAAACTAATGTTAAACATATGTTTAACGATGTAGCACTTCGTGAAAAATTGTCTACCAACAAGTTGCAATTTTCATCAGCTAACTCTATGAACATTGGTCGTCTGGTGCCACAGATTGTCTACTATGTTTATGCTTACGCTCAGTTGGTCAAGACTGGTGAGATTGTGGCTGGTGATAAGGTCAACTTCACAGTGCCAACTGGAAACTTTGGAAATATCTTGGCTGCCTTTTATGCTAAGCAAATTGGTCTACCAGTTGGCAAATTAATCTGTGCTTCAATGATAACAATGTTTTGACAGACTTTTTCAAGACACGTGTTTACGATAAGAAACGTGAGTTTAAGGTAACAACTAGCCCATCTATGGATATCTTGGTATCTTCAAACTTGGAGCGTCTCATTTTCCACCTTTTGGGTAATAATGCGGTTAAGACAGCTGAACTTATGAATGCCTTGAACACGCAAGGTCAATATGAGTTGACAGACTTTGATGCAGTGATTTTGGACCTCTTTGCAGCTGAATATGCGACTGAGGAAGAGACGGCAGCAGAAATCAAGCGCGTTTATGAGTCAGATTCTTATATCGAGGATCCACATACGGCGGTTGCCTCAGCAGTTTATAAAAAATACCAAGCTGCTACTGGAGATGTAACTAAGACAGTGATTGCTTCAACAGCTAGTCCATACAAGTTCCCGGTAGTTGCTGTAGAAGCGGTAACAGGGGAATCAGGCTTGACAGACTTTGAAGCCTTGGCTCAATTACGTGAAATCTCAGGAGTAGTTGTGCCACCTGCAGTTGATGGGCTTGAGACAGCTCCTGTTCGTCACAAGACAACAGTAGCAGCTGCTGACATGCAAGCAGCGGTTGAGGCTTATCTAGGACTTTAAGACAGAGGGAGTAAACTCGGTTGGGAAACCAACTGAGTTTCTTTTCATCAGGAGGAAGGATTGTTTAAGGAAAATAAAGATATTCTTAATATTGCCTTGCCAGCTATGGGCGAAAACTTTTTGCAGATGCTCATGGGGATGGTGGACAGTTATTTGGTTGCTCATTTAGGATTGATAGCCATTTCAGGCGTATCAGTAGCTGGGAATATTATCACGATTTATCAGGCGATTTTCATTGCTCTGGGAGCTGCTATTTCCAGTGTTATTTCAAAAAGTTTAGGGCAGAAGGATCAGTCTAAGTTAGCCTATCATGTGACTGAAGCGTTGAAGATTACCTTACTATTAAGTTTCCTTTTAGGATTTTTGTCTATCTTCGCTGGGAAAGAGATGATAGGACTTTTGGGGACGGAGAGAGATGTAACTGAGAGTGGTGGACTCTACCTATCTTTGGTAGGCGGATCGATTGTTCTCTTAGGTTTAATGACTAGTCTGGGAGCCTTGATTCGTGCAACGCATAATCCACGTTTGCCTCTCTATGTCAGTCTCTTGTCAAATGCTTTGAATATTCTCTTTTCCAGTCTAGCTATTTTTGTTCTGGATATGGGGATATCCGGTGTTGCTTGGGGGACAATTCTGTCTCGTTTGATAGGTCTTGTGATTTTATGGTCGCAATTAAAGTTGCCTTTTGAGAAACCGACTTTTGGTTTAGATAAGGAACTATTGACCTTAGCTTTGCCAGCAGCTGGAGAGCGGCTCATGATGCGGGCTGGAGATGTCGTGATCATTGCCTTGGTTGTTTCTTTTGGAACGGAGGCAGTTGCTGGGAATGCAGTCGGAGAAGTCTTGACCCAGTTTAACTACATGCCTGCCTTTGGCGTCGCTACGGCAACGGTCATGCTAGTGGCCCGAGCAGTTGGAGAGGATAATTGGAAAAGAGTCGCTAGTTTGAGCAAGCAAACCTTTTGGCTTTCTTTGCTCCTCATGTTACCCTTGACGCTTAGTGTCTATGCCTTGGGCATACCACTGACTCATCTCTATACGACTGATTCTCTAGCGGTGGAGGCTAGTGTTCTAGTGACACTTTTTTCACTACTTGGTACTCCTATGACGATAGGAACAGTCATCTATACAGCAGTCTGGCAGGGTTTGGGCAATGCTCGCCTTCCCTTTTATGCGACAAGTATAGGAATGTGGTGTATCCGCATTGGAACAGGATATCTGATGGGGATTCTGCTTGGTTGGGGCTTGCCTGGTATTTGGGCCGGAACCCTTTTGGATAATGGTTTTCGTTGGTTATTTCTACGTTACCGTTACCAGCGTTATATGAGCTTGAAAGGATAGGAAATGCAAAAAACAGCTTTTATTTGGGATTTAGACGGGACTTTATTGGACTCTTATGAGGCGATTTTATCAGGGATTGAGGAGACCTATGCTCAATTTTCTATTCCTTATGATAAAGAGAAGGTGAGGGAGTTTATTCTCAAGTATTCTGTTCAGGATTTGCTTGTGCAGGTGGCGGAAGAGAGAAAGCTGGATGTGGAAATGCTAAATCAGGTGCGTGCCCAGAGTTTGGCTGAGAAGAATGCTCAGGTAGTTTTGATGCCAGGTGCGCGTGATGTGCTAGCTTGGGCAGACCAAGCAGAAATTCAGCAGTTTGTCTATACTCATAAGGGGGACAATGCTTTTACCATTCTCAGAGACTTGGGTTTGGAATCATATTTCACAGAGATTCTAACCAGTCAGAGTGGTTTTGAACGGAAGCCAAGTACAGAAGTGGCTACCTATCTGATAGATAAGTATCAGTTGGATCCTGAGAAAACCTATTATATAGGGGATCGGACTCTGGATGTGGAATTTGCCCAGAATAGTAGGATTCAAAGCATCAACTTTTTAGAGTCGTCTTATGAAGGCAATTGCAGGATTCAAGCGTTAGCAGATATTCCTTTTATTTTTAAGGTTAAGTGATAAAAATATTGTGTCAGTTTTGTGACAGAGACCTAACAAACTATTTCAAGTAATCGAGTTTGTTACAAGGAATAGACAGTTCTGTTAAATAGGCCCGAGAGGGCTTTTTTTTCTGCATTTTTTGTGTTATCATAGACAGGTACTCATTTGAAAGGAATTTGAAAGAATGAAGAAAAGAATATTATTAGCCTCAACAGTAGCCTTGTCATTTGCACCAGTATTGGCAACCCAAGCAGAAGAAGTTCTTTGGACTGCACGTAGTGTTGAGCAAATCCAAAACGATTTGACTAAAACAGACAACAAAACAAGTTATACCGTTCAGTATGGTGATACTTTAAGCACCATTGCAGAAGCCTTGGGCGTAGATGTCACAGTTCTTGCGAATTTAAATAAAATCACTAATATGGACTTGATTTTCCCAGAAACTGTTTTGACAACGACTGTCAATGAAGCTGAAGAAGTAACAGAAGTTGAAATCCAAACTCCCCAAGCAGCTTCTAGTGAGGAAGTGACAACTGCGACAGCAGATTTGACAACCAATCAAGTGACCGTTGATGATCAAACTGTTCAAGTTGCAGACCTTTCTCAACCGATTGCAGAAGCTTCAAAAGCGGTAGAAACTACAAGAACAAAAGAAGTAGCATCAAGTTCAGAAGTTGCAGAGACAGGGACTGCTTCAGAAGAAGTGGCACCATCTACAGGAACTTCTGTCCCAGAGGAGCAAACAGCAGAAACAAGTAGTGTAGTTGCAGAAGCAGCTCCTCAGGCAACGACTCAAGCTGAGAAGCAAGAAACACAAGCAAGCCCTCAAGCTGAGAAGCAGGAAGCACAAGCAAGTCCTCAAGCTGAATCAGCAGTAGAAGCAACTACAGCGCCAGTAGAAGAAAAAGCAACCGAAACAACTGCAACAAGTTCAGAAGAAGCAAAAGAAGCATCATCAAAAGAAGCTACACCAGCAGTTTCGACTTATCAACCAGAAGAGACGAAACCAGTTTCAACAACTTACGCAGCTCCAGCTGCGCCTGATTATGCTGGACTTGCAGTAGCAAAATCTGAAAATGCAGGCCTTCAACCCCAAACAGCTGCCTTTAAAGAAGAAATTGCTAACTTGTTTGGCATCACATCCTTTAGTGGTTACCGTCCAGGAGACAGTGGAGATCACGGAAAAGGTTTGGCTATCGATTTATGGTACCAGAAAGCTCAGAACTAGGGGATAAGATTGCGGAATACGCTATTCAAAACATGGCCAGCCGTGGAATTAGTTACATTATTTGGAAACAACGTTTCTATGCTCCATTCGATAGCAAATATGGGCCAGCTAATACTTGGAACCCAATGCCAGACCGTGGTAGCGTGACAGAAAATCACTATGATCACGTTCACGTTTCAATGAATGGATAAATCAGACTTTGTAATATCATTTTGACGAATGAGATTTAGCTTTCGTGATAGAAAGCGATTCTCGTTCGTTTTTTTTCTTTGTCATACTATTCGAAAATCTCTTCAAACCACGTCAGTTTTATCTGAAACCTCAAAGCTGTGCTTTGAGCAACCTACGGATAGCTTGCTAGTTAGCTCTTTGACTTTCATTGAGTATCAATATGAATGGAAAATGGAAGTTACCATTTGTAATGATTGAAGCAACATTCTTGCAATCTATTTTATTTTATAATATAATTGATTAGTCAATTATTGATGAATCAACAGAAAGGAGAAAGAAATGATAGAGATTCAAGATTTACTTTATCAACTCCGCTTGTCTGAGCAAGCGAGTACGCAATTGTTTGAAAAAAGACTTGGGATTAGTTTGACACGGTATCAAATTTTATTATTTTTGTTGAAGCATTCCCCTTGTAATCAAATAGCGGTTCAGGAGCGTTTGAAGATTGATCAGGCTGCTTTGACCCGACATTTCAAAATTCTGGAAAAGGAAGGTTTGGTGGAGCGTCATCGTAATCCTGAAAATCAGCGGGAAGTGTTGGTAGAGGCTACGAAGTACGCTAAGGAGCAGTTAGTGGTGAATCCACCTCTGCAGCATATCAAGGTTAAGCAAGAGATGGAAAGTATCTTAACAGAGTCTGAAAGAACAGAACTCAGCCGTTTATTAAATAAATTGGTTTTGGGTATTGAAAATATAGAAATTTAAGGAGAAAATATGTCAATTATTACAATCATTTTAGCAACGATTGTTGCTTTGGAGCATTTTTACATTTTTTATTTGGAAAGTATTGCAACGCAATCAGATGCAACTAGTCGTGTCTTTAACATGGACAAGGAAGAACTGGCTCGTCCGTCAGTAAGCTCATTGTTTAAAAATCAAGGGATTTATAATGCTTTGCTAGGAGTCTTTCTCCTGTATGGGATTTATTTCTCACAGAATTTAGAAATTGTGACTATTTTTGTCTTATTTGTGATTGGGGCTGCGGCCTATGGCTCTCTAATAGCAGATAAGAAAATTATTTTGAAGCAAGGTGGACCAGCTATTTTGACCTTGATTAGTATTTTATTCTTTAAATAAACTCAAAAATCAATCCTAGTCTCGCTAATCCTTTTCATTCCAGAATAAGGGAAATATGTTATACTTGTCTTTAAGAAAAGTGTTTCATGAAATCATTTGTAAGGAGATAGAAATGAAAGTATTAGTGACAGGTTTTGAACCCTTTGGAGGGGAAAAGGTCAATCCAGCTTTGGAGGCCGTTAAAGGTTTACCAGCTGAAATCCATGGTGCTGAGATCCGTTGGCTAGAAGTGCCAACAGTCTTTCACAAATCGGCCCAAGTATTGGAAGAAGAAATGAGTCGTTATCAACCTGACTTTGTCCTTTGTATCGGCCAAGCAGGTGGAAGAACCAGCTTGACACCTGAGCGAGTAGCCATTAATCAAGACGATGCACGCATTCCTGATAACGAAGGTAATCAACCGATTGACCTTCCCATTCGCCCAGATGGTGCTTCGGCCTACTTTAGTAGTTTGCCGATTAAAGCGATGGTTCAAGCTATAAAAAAAGAGGGATTACCGGCCTCTGTTTCCAATACGGCAGGGACTTTTGTCTGCAATCATTTGATGTATCAGGCCCTCTATTTGGTAGAAAAAAAAATTTCCACATGTTAAGGCAGGTTTTATGCATATTCCTTATATGATGGAACAGGTGGTGAATCGGCCTACCACTCCAGCTATGAGTTTAGTGGATATTAGGCGAGGGCTAGAAGCGGCAATCGGCGCCATTATAGAACATGGAGATCAGGATCTCAAGTTGGTGGGCGGAGAAACTCATTGATAGAAAAAAGCTTGAGGGGTCACCTTCAAGCTTTTGGACGTTTTCGAGCCAGTACTGCTCTGTAGAAAATCATTTTATTGATTTGAATGTAGGGTAGGAGTGAAAAACTAGCAATTCCAAAGGTAATCCAATTGAGGAAGTACCAAGGAAGGAGTTGTAAGTCTAGGATGAAACGCTGGAACTTGTAGCCTTCCATTAGGAAACGGCTGGTTTTAAGGATTTGTCCTGGTTTGGCTTGTCCTAAGTCTAGGGTATCACAGAGGAGAAATTCTACCTGCGAATAAGCATAGTATTGTGGAATATAGAGACTATTTCCTACAATCATCAAGAGGATACTTGCTAGAAAGTAAAGACCAAAGGTCATGAGGAAACGCTCGGTTTCAATTGACGTGAGATCCAGATTAGGAAAGTCAGGATGAAGGACGACGAATTTCTTTGCTAGAAAGCTACTGTAAAAGAGGAAGTAAATCCCAAGTAGACTAGGAATGCTCCATAAGAAGAGATAGAAACGTTTGAGAAGAAGAGTCAAAAAGGTTTGTGAAAAGTGCTCTTCGTTAAAGAGAGTCAGACTATTTTTGACTGATAGTTCTGTATCTGGATTCTTGATGAGATTCAGCGTTGTATAAACTGAGTTGGTTAGAAGTATCGTCCCGATAAAGGAGACCAATAGTGGAAAGAGGTAGGCTTGGAATACATGACCAAACACGCTTAAAAAGGTTTGCTCTAAAATAGACTCGTTGATGCGCTCTAAGGGATTGAGGAAGCCAGACAAGATGACCAGCATGCTCGGTAAGAGATAGACGAGAAAGAGGCGGGGATTTTCAGCTTGAAATTGCCTAGCCTGCAGACGAATGGTTTTTAAATCAATTTTTGGGTATTTCATTCTCTCATTATACCATAGTTCGTGACAGTTCCAGCTTTTTTTGATAAAATCATACAGTATGCCCTTGGGCACAAAGTATGAACTGGGACTGTCTTTCCCAGCTTCGGAGGTAAAAAATGTCAGATTCACCAATCAAATATCGTTTGATTAAGAAAGAAAAACACACGGGAGCTCGTCTGGGAGAAATCATTACTCCCCACGGTACCTTTCCGACACCTATGTTTATGCCAGTTGGTACACAAGCCACTGTCAAAACTCAGTCACCTGAAGAATTGAAGGAGATGGGTTCGGGAATTATTCTGTCGAACACCTATCATCTCTGGCTTCGTCCTGGAGATGAACTCATCGCACGCGCAGGTGGTCTCCACAAGTTCATGAATTGGGACCAACCAATTTTGACAGATAGTGGTGGTTTCCAGGTTTATTCCTTAGCAGATAGCCGTAATATCACAGAAGAAGGCGTAACCTTTAAAAACCATCTCAATGGTTCTAAGATGTTCTTGTCTCCGGAGAAAGCTATCTCTATTCAGAACAATCTGGGCTCAGACATCATGATGTCCTTTGACGAATGTCCTCAGTTTTATCAACCTTATGACTACGTTAAGAAATCCATCGAGCGTACCAGCCGTTGGGCTGAGCGTGGTTTGAAGGCTCACCGTCGTCCGCATGACCAAGGGTTATTTGGGATTGTGCAGGGGGCAGGATTTGAAGACCTTCGTCGCCAATCAGCGAATGACCTTGTCAGCATGGATTTCCCAGGCTACTCTATCGGTGGCTTGGCAGTGGGAGAAACCCACGAAGAAATGAATGCGGTCTTGGACTTTACAACTCAACTGCTACCTGAAAATAAACCTCGTTATCTGATGGGTGTGGGAGCGCCAGATAGCTTGATTGATGGGGTGATTCGTGGGGTGGATATGTTTGACTGTGTCTTGCCGACTCGTATCGCTCGTAACGGAACTTGTATGACCAGTCAGGGACGTTTGGTTGTCAAAAATGCTCAGTTTGCTGAGGACTTTACACCACTAGATCCTGAATGTGATTGCTACACATGTAAGAACTATACACGCGCCTACCTTCGCCACCTCCTCAAAGCCGATGAAACCTTCGGTATTCGCTTGACTAGCTACCATAACCTTTACTTCTTGCTTAACCTGATGAAGCAAGTGCGCCAAGCCATCATGGATGACAATCTCTTGGAATTCCGTGAGTATTTTGTGGAAAAATATGGCTATAATAAATCAGGCCGTAATTTCTAAAATGGAATTGATATAAGCTAAAAATCCTAAGTTTTCTCTTGGGATTTTTCTTCTTTTTTGATAGAATAAAGTGTATAATGAAAGGGAGAATAAACTCGTATGCGCATTAAATGGTTTTCCTTGATTAGGATTACAGGTTTACTACTGGTACTCTTGTATCATTTCTTTCAGACGATCTTTCCTGGAGGATTTTTCGGGGTGGATGTCTTTTTCACATTTTCAGGATTTCTGATTACGGCTCTACTCATCGAAGAATTTTCTAAAAATCATGAGATTGATTTGATAGGATTTTTTAGGAGACGTTTTTATCGGATTGTGCCACCTGTGGTGTTGATGGTTCTAGTGACCATGCCCTTTACCTTCCTAGTCCGGCAAGACTATGTTGCTGGAATTGGGGGTCAGATTGCGGGAGTCTTAGGCTTTATGACCAACTTCTATGAACTCCTGACAGGTGGGAGTTATGAATCTCAGTTTATTCCTCATTTGTTTGTTCATAATTGGAGCTTGGCCGTTGAGGTTCACTACTATATTCTTTGGGGATTAGCAGTTTGGTTCTTATCTAAGCAGGCTAAATCAAATGGTCAGTTGAAGGGGATGGTCTTTCTCTTATCTGCTGCTGCCTTCTTGATTAGTTTCTTCTCCATGTTTATTGGTAGTTTTCTAGTAACCTCTTATTCCTCTGTTTACTTCTCCAGTTTAACTCATGTCTATCCCTTCTTTTTGGGAAGTATTTTAGCAACTATTGTAGGCGTTCGTCAGACGACTTCCTTAGTTAAGCAGTTGGATAAAATCTGGGATTTACGCAAGATCCTGTTGGTTTTTGGAGGAGGTTTTGGCTTTTTACTCATTTTGACCTTCTTTGTCAAATTTACCTATCTCTTTGCCTATCTTATGGGCTTCTTGCTTGCCAGTCTTGCAGCTCTTGCTATGATTCTGGCGGCGCGTGTCTTACATGAAAAGACACCTTATGTGCAGGAGCCAAAGATTATCAGCTTTTTAGCAGATACTAGTTATGCGGTTTATCTCTTCCATTGGCCTTTCTATATCATATTCTCACAGTTGACATCAAATCTTTTTGCTGTGTTACTGACTTTGATTTTTTCTTATGGCTTTGCCAGCCTATCATTTTATGTGTTGGAACCTTGGATTGCAGGAAAGAATACACCTATTATACAAACTCTTCGTCCCCTGCCTCATATTCACACAATCCTTGCAGCAAGTACAGGAATCTTGGCCTTCATTGTCTTTGTAGTGACTTTGATGGCACCACAAGTGGGAGCCTTTGAGACAGACTTGACTGTCAATGGCTTGAAGCAAGCTGAAACAAATATTGGTCAGACAAAGTTGATGGCAGAACGAGCAGAAGCTGATAGTTTAGGAATTGCTGATGGCACTATGCTAATTGGTGACTCGGTGGCTTTAAGGGCAAATACAGCCCTGCAGACAGCCCTTCCTGGAGCACAGATTAACGCGCAGGTCAGCAGAACAACCAAGACTGCCAATGAAATCATGCTAAATAATAGCCAGAATAAATTTCTACCAAAGATGGTGATTATTGCAACAGGCGTGAATAATCCTGAAAATTACAAGGAAGACTGGGATAGTATTGTGAAAAATCTTCCTAAGGGCCACCACATGGTTTTGGTGACTCCTTATGAGGGAGATAAGACAAAAGAGACCTATGCAATCGTTGAGAAGGCTGCTGCCTATATGAGAGAATTAGCAGAGAAGACCCCTTACATCACGATAGCAGATTGGAATCAAGTTGCTAAGGAACATCCAGAAATTTGGACTGGGACAGACCAAGTCCATTTCGGAAGTGACAATAGTAAAATTGAAGCAGGAGCTAAATTGTATGCAGATACCATTGCTACAGCCTTACAAACAGCTCAAGACAAGCCAGTCAAATCAAAATAATTTGTATTAAAAAGAGAAGAGTTGGAGAAATCCAGCTCTTTTAAAATATCTCTAGAAAATAGGTCTATACCATTTACAAATAAAAAAGAAAGGTTTATAATGTAATTGACATAATAAATTGTAGAATCAATCTTTTAAGGAGGTTAACATTATGCCTAACTATATTAAAGCGGATCAGTTTTTCTACCCACACGGGGTGCGTCGTGGCGGTTACTTGGAACTTGTGGATGGCAAGTTTGGAAAACATGTAGAAGAGATTCCTGAAGGAGCTGAGGTGATTGACTATACAGGATACAGCATTGCTCCAGGACTTGTAGATACCCACATTCATGGATTTGGTGGTGTAGATGTTATGGACAATAATATCGAAGGAACCCTTCATACCATGAGTGAAGGACTACTTAGTACAGGTGTCACCAGCTTCTTGCCAACCACTTTGACATCCTCTTATGAGCAATTGCTTGCAGTAACAGAAAATATCGGTGCTCGTTACCAGGAAGCAAGTGGGGCCAAGATTCGTGGAATTTATTTTGAAGGGCCTTATTTCACAGAGAAATACAAGGGAGCTCAAAACCCTGCCTACATGAAAGACCCTCGCATGGATGAGTTTCGTGCTTGGCAAAAAGCAGCAAATGGCTTGCTAAATAAAATTGCTCTTGCGCCAGAGCGTGAAGGTGTAGAAGACTTTGTACGGACTATCACCGGAGAAGGCGTAACAGTTGCTCTTGGACATTCAAATGCAACTTTTGATGAGGCTAAAAAAGCAGTCGATGCTGGAGCGAGTGTTTGGGTACATGCTTACAATGGAATGCGTGGTTTGACTCACCGTGAGCTCGGTATGGTGGGAGCTATGTATGAGTTGCCACATACTTACGCTGAATTGATTTGTGATGGTTATCACGTAGATCCAAAAGCTTGTGAGATTTTACTTAAGCAAAAGGGGACAGAAAACATCGCTCTTATTACGGACTGTATGACAGCTGGTGGGCTTGAAGACGGAGACTATATGTTGGGGGAATTCCCGGTAGTAGTTGCCAATGGAACTGCTCGTCTTAAATCTACAGGCAATTTGGCAGGTTCTATCCTCAAACTTAAAGATGGTATGAGAAATGTAGTCGAGTGGGGTATTGCGAATCCGCATGAAGCAGTCATGATGGCCAGTCTTAACCCAGCAAAATCTGTTAATATTGACGATGTCTGTGGACAAATTCGTGAAGGTTATGACGCAGACTTTATCGTATTAGATAAAGATTTGGAATTGGTAGCAACCTACCTAGACGGTGTGAAACGTTATCAAGCATAAGAGAGAAGGCAGAAGTTAGTGACTAGCTTCTGCTTTTTTATATATATTACTTTACCGGTAAATAAAAAAGTTAAAAAAATCACAAAAATTCTTGAACAAAGAAATGAAAAGGCTTACAATTATATTGTAAATAGTACAAATAAAAAAAACGGAGGAATGCTTTATGAAAGCCTATACTTATGTTAAACCAGGACTTGCTTCTTTTGTTGACGTTGACAAACCAGTGATTCGCAAGCCAACAGACGCTATTGTGCGTATCGTAAAAACCACTATTTGTGGAACAGACCTCCATATCATTAAAGGAGATGTTCCTGCTTGCCAAAGTGGTACCATTCTTGGTCACGAAGGGATTGGGATTGTTGAAGAAGTTGGAGAAGGAGTTTCTAACTTCAAAAAAGGCGACAAGGTCTTGATTTCTTGTGTCTGTGCTTGTGGAAAATGCTACTACTGTAAAAAAGGGATTTATGCCCACTGTGAAGACGAAGGGGGCTGGATTTTCGGTCACTTGATTGATGGTATGCAGGCTGAATATCTACGTGTCCCTCATGCAGATAATACTCTTTACCATACTCCAGAAGATTTATCAGATGAAGCCTTGGTTATGCTATCAGACATTCTACCTACTGGATATGAAATTGGTGTCTTGAAAGGGAAAGTAGAACCTGGTTGCAGCGTAGCCATTATTGGTTCAGGTCCAGTTGGTTTAGCAGCTCTTTTGACAGCTCAGTTCTATTCACCAGCCAAATTGATTATGGTGGACCTAGACGATAACCGTTTGGAAACTGCCCTATCATTTGGTGCGACTCATAAGGTTAATTCTTCAGACCCTGAAAAAGCCATTAAAGAAATTTATGATTTGACAGATGGTCGTGGCGTAGATGTTGCTATTGAAGCTGTAGGTATTCCTGCAACATTTGATTTATGTCAAAAGATTATCGGTGTAGACGGAACAGTTGCCAACTGTGGTGTGCATGGTAAACCAGTTGAATTCGATTTAGATAAACTTTGGATTCGTAACATCAATGTAACAACTGGTTTGGTATCTACAAATACAACTCCACAATTGTTGAAAGCACTTGAAAGTCATAAGATTGAACCAGAAAAATTGGTAACTCACTATTTCAAACTCAGTGAAATTGAAAAAGCCTATGAAGTCTTCAGTAAGGCAGCAGAACACCATGCCATCAAGGTCATTATCGAAAACGACATTTCTGAAGCTTAGGAAACGAAAAATTTTTATCACATAAGCAAATAGAAATTCAGTCATCCATCAGATGGCTGGATTTTTTATCAAAAAATTAAGAAATGAGCATATTTCTTTCCTTGTTTAATGGAATTGGTTATAATATACGATACAAAGGAAATGAATGAATATGTATCGTGTTATAGAAATGTATGGAGATTTTGAACCTTGGTGGTTCTTAGAAGGTTGGGAAGAAGATATTGTAGCTAGTAAGAAATTTGACCAGTATTATGATGCTCTCAAATACTACAAAACTTGCTGGTTTAGACTGGAACAAGAATCCCCTCTTTATAAAAGTAGAAGTGACTTGATGACTATTTTTTGGGATCCAGAAGACCAACGCTGGTGTGATGAATGTGACGACTATTTACAACAATACCATTCTTTGGCTCTTTTGCAGGACGAGCAGGTTATCCCAGATGAAAAATTACGTCCAGGCTATGAAAAACAAACAGGTCAGGAAAGGCACCGTTCTTGCCGTATGAAATTAAATTAGAGAAAAAGTAACTTTTTTGGAGTTGCTTTTTTTATTTCCCCAACTCTTTGCGAATAGTATAGGTGAGGAGGTAAGTATGGTTCAAGAAATTGCACAGGAAATCATTCGTTCAGCTCGGAAAAAAGGAGCGCAAGATATTTATTTTGTCCCTAAGTTAGACGCCTATGAGCTTCATATGAGGGTGGGAGACGAGCGCTGTAAAATCGGTTCTTATGATTTTGAAAAATTTGCTGCCGTTATCAGTCACTTTAAGTTTGTAGCGGGTATGAATGTTGGGGAGAAGAGACGTAGTCAACTTGGTTCCTGTGATTATGTCTATGACCAGAAGATGGCATCTCTACGTCTATCTACCGTAGGCGATTATCGAGGGCATGAGAGTTTGGTGATTCGCTTGTTGCATGATGAGGAGCAGGACTTGCATTTTTGGTTTCAGGACATTGAAGAATTGGGTAAGCAGTATAGGCAACGTGGTCTTTATCTTTTTGCTGGACCAGTCGGCAGTGGCAAGACAACCTTGATGCATGAATTGGCCAAGTCTCTCTTTAAAGGACAGCAGGTCATGTCCATCGAAGATCCTGTTGAAATCAAGCAGGACGACATGCTCCAATTGCAGTTGAATGAGGCAATCGGGTTAACCTATGAAAATCTCATCAAACTTTCCTTACGGCATCGTCCTGATCTATTGATTATCGGAGAAATTCGGGACAGCGAGACGGCGCGTGCGGTAGTCAGAGCCAGTTTGACAGGGGCGACAGTCTTTTCAACCATTCACGCCAAGAGTATTCGAGGTGTTTATGAGCGACTGCTGGAGTTGGGTGTGAGTGAGGAGGAATTGGCAGTAGTTCTGCAAGGAGTCTGCTACCAGAGATTAATCGGGGGAGGAGGAATCGTTGACTTTGCAAACAAAGACTATCAAGAACACCAGCCAACTAGCTGGAATGAACAGATTGACCAACTTCTTAAAGATGGACATATCACAAGTCTTCAGGCTGAAACGGAAAAAATTAGCTACAGCTAAGCAAAAAAATATCATCACCCTGTTTAATAATCTCTTTTCCAGCGGTTTTCATCTGGTGGAGACCATTTCCTTTTTAGATAGGAGTGCCTTGTTGGACAAGCAGTGCGTGACCCAGATGCGCACAGGTTTGTCTCAGGGAAAATCATTCTCAGAAATGATGGAAAGTTTGGGTTTTTCAAGTGCCATTGTCACTCAGTTATCCCTAGCTGAAGTTCATGGGAACCTCCACCTGAGTTTGGGAAAGATAGAAGAGTATCTAGACAATCTTGCCAAGGTCAAGAAAAAATTAATTGAAGTAGCGACCTATCCCTTGATTTTACTAGGTTTTCTTCTCTTAATCATGCTGGGACTACGTAACTACCTACTACCACAACTGGATAGTAGCAATATTGCCACCCAAATCATTGGTAATCTGCCACAAATTTTTCTAGGAATGGTAGGGTTTGTTTTCATACTTGCCCTTTTAGCACTAACTTTTTATAAAAGAAGTTCTAAGATGCGCGTCTTTTCTATCTTAGCACGCCTTCCCTTTCTTGGAATCTTTGTGCAGACCTATTTGACAGCCTATTATGCGCGTGAGTGGGGGAATATGATTTCGCAGGGGATGGAGCTGATGCAGATTTTTCAGATGATGCAGGAACAAGGTTCCCAGCTCTTTAAAGAAATCGGTCAAGATTTAGCTCAATCCCTACAAAATGGCCGCGAATTTTCTCAGACGATAGGAACCTATCCTTTCTTTAAGAAGGAGTTGAGTCTCATCATCGAGTATGGGGAAGTCAAGTCCAAGCTGGGTAGTGAGTTGGAAATCTATGCTGAAAAAACTTGGGAAGCCTTTTTTACCCGAGTCAACCGCACCATGAATTTGGTGCAACCGCTGGTTTTTATCTTTGTGGCTCTGATTATCGTTTTACTTTATGCGGCAATGCTCATGCCTATGTATCAAAATATGGAGGTAAATTTTTAACATGAAAAAAATGATGACATTATTGAAAAAAGCTAAGGTTAAAGCTTTTACACTTGTGGAAATGTTGGTAGTCTTGCTCATCATCAGCGTGCTTCTATTACTCTTTGTACCTAATCTGACCAAGCAAAAAGAAGCAGTCAATGACAAAGGAAAAGCTGCTGTTGTTAAGGTGGTGGAAAGCCAGGCAGAACTTTATAGCTTAGATAAGAATGAAGAAGCTAGCCTAAGCAAGTTACAAGACGATGGGCGCATCACGGAAGAACAGGCTAAAGCTTATAAAGAATACCATGCTAAACAAAATACCAGCCAAACCGTTGCAGATTAAGGCTTTTACCATGCTTGAAAGTCTCTTGATTTTGGGACTTGTGAGTATCCTTGCCTTGGGCTTGTCCGGCTCTGTTCAGTCCACTTTTGAGGCGGTAGGGGAGCAGATTTTCTTTATGGAGTTTGAAGAACTTTATCGGGAAACACAAAAACGCAGTGTAGCTAGTCAGCAAAAGACTAGTCTAAATTTAGATGGGCAGACGATCAGTAATGGCAGCCAAAAGTTGACCGTTCCTAAAGGAATTCAGGCACCATCAGGACAAAGTATCACATTTGACCGAGCTGGGGGAAATTCATCCCTGGCTAAGGTTGAATTTCAGACCAGCAAAGGAGCGATTCGTTATCAATTATATCTAGGAAATGGAAAAATTAAACGCATTAAGGAAACAAAAAATTAGGGCAGTGATTTTACTGGAAGCAGTAGTGGCTCTAGCTATCTTTGCCAGCATCGCGACGCTCCTTTTGGGACAAATTCAAAAAAATAGGCAAGAAGAAGCAAAAATCTTGCAAAAGGAAGAAGTCTTGAGGGTAGCTAAGATGGCCTTGCAGACAGGTCAAAATCAGGTAAAGATAAACGGAGTGGAGATTCAGGTGTTTTCTAGTGAAAAGGGATTGGAGGTTTATCATGGTTCAGAACAGTTGTTGGCTATCAAAGAGCCATAAGGTCAATGCTTTCACCTTGTTGGAATCACTGATTGCTCTCATTGTCATCAGTGGAAGTTTACTCCTCTTTCAAGCCATGAGTCAGCTCCTCATTTCAGAAGTTCGCTACCAGCAACAAAGCGAGCAAAAGGAGTGGCTCTTGTTTGTGGACCAGCTGGAGGCAGAATTAGACCGTTCGCAATTCGAAAAAGTGGAGGGCAATCGCCTCTATATGAAGCAGGATGGCAAGGAAATTGCGATAGGTAAGTCAAAATCGGATGATTTTCGAAAAACTGATGCCAGTGGACGAGGATATCAGCCTATGATTTATGGACTCAAATCAGCTCAGATTACAGAGGACAACCAACTGGTGCGCTTTCATTTCCAGTTCCAAAAAGGCTTAGAAAGGGAGTTCATCTATCGTGTGGAAAAAGAAAAAAGTTAAGGCAGGTGTTCTCCTCTATGCAGTCACCATGGCAGCCATTTTTAGTCTTTTGTTACAATTTTACTTGAACCGACAAGTCGCTTACTATCAAGACTATGCTTTAAATAAAGAAAAGCTGGTCGCTTTTGCTATGGCCAAGCGAACCAAGGATAAAGCCGAGCAAGAAAGTGGGGAACAGGCCTTTAATCTGGGGCAGGTGAGCTATCAAAATAAGAAAACAAGCTTGGTGACAAGGGTTCGTACGCCTAAGAGTCAATATGAGTTCCTATTTCCCTCAGTCAAAATCAAAGAAGAGAAAACAGATAAAAAGGAAGAGGTAGTGACTGATTCAAGTAATCAAGCAGAGAAGAAAAAATCAGAAGAGAAGGTTGAAAAGAAAGAGAATTCCTAGCTAATCAGGCTACTTTGTGCTAAACTAAAAATATGAAACATGATTTTTAACTACAAAGCAGAAACTTTTTGATTCCCCTAAAAACATTTTCCTTGCAAACTTGGTTTGTCAAGCAGTCGAGAAACAGATTGATCTTCTATCAGACAAAGAAATTTTGGATTTCGGTGGAGGGACGGGTCTGTTAACCTTGCCCCTAGCCAAGCAGGCCAAGTCTGTAACATTGGTGGATATTTCGGAGAAAATGCTGGAGCAAGCTCGTTTGAAAGCGGAGCAGCAAGACATCAAGAATATCCAGTTTTTGGAACAAGATTTACTGAAAAATCCCTTAGAGCAAGAGTTTGATCTCATTGTTGTTTGTCGTGTTCTTCATCATATGCCTGATTTGGATGCGGCTCTCTCACTGTTTCATCAACATTTGAAGGAAGATGGACAACTCCTACTTGCTGATTTTACCAAGACAGAAGCTAACCATCATGGATTTGAATTGGTTGAACTGGAAAACAAGCTAACCCAGTTTGGTTTTTCATCTGTGCATAGTCAGATCCTCTATAGCGCTGAAGACCTGTTTCAAGGAAATTACTCAGAACTCTTTTTAACAGTAGCCCAAAAATCACTCGCTTAATCAGGGAGTGATTTTTCTATAAGGATGGAAAAAAGAAGGGAAATTTGATAAGATAGGAATATGGATTTTGAAAAAATTGAACAAGCTTATACGTATTTACTAGAGAATGTCCAAGTCATCCAAAGTGATTTGGCGACCAACTTTTATGACGCCCTGGTGGAGCAAAACAGCATCTATTTGGATGGTGAGACTGAGTTAGAGCAGGTCAAGGAAAACAATCAGGCCCTTAAACGCTTAGCGCTTCGCAAAGAAGAATGGCTCAAAACCTACCAGTTTCTCTTGATGAAGGCTGGGCAGACAGAGCCCCTACAGGCCAATCACCAGTTTACACCAGATGCCATTGCTTTACTTTTGGTGTTTATTGTGGAAGAGTTGTTTAAAGAGAAGGAGATTACGATCCTCGAAATGGGTTCTGGGATGGGAATTTTGGGCGCTACTTTCTTGACCTCGCTTGATAAAAAGGTGGATTACTTGGGAATGGAAGTGGATGATTTGCTGATTGATTTGGCAGCTAGCATGGCAGATGTAATTGGTTTGCAGGCTGGCTTTATCCAAGGAGATGCCGTTCGTCCACAAATGCTCAAAGAAAGTGATGTGGTCATCAGCGACTTGCCTGTCGGCTATTATCCTGATGATGCCGTTGCGTCGCGACATCAAGTTGCTTCTAGCCAAGAACATACTTACGCCCATCACTTGCTCATGGAACAAGGTCTAAAGTATCTCAAGTCAGACGGATACGCTATTTTTCTCGCTCCGAGTGATTTGTTGACCAGTCCTCAAAGTGAGTTGTTGAAAGGCTGGTTGAAAGAAGAGGCCAGTTTGGTTGCCATGATTAGTCTGCCTGAAAATCTTTTTGCTAGTGCTAAACAATCCAAGACTATTTTTATCTTACAGAAGAAAAGTGAAATAGCAGTAGAGCCTTTTGTTTATCCACTTGCTAGCCTACAAGATGCAAGTGTTTTAATGAAATTTAAAGAAAATTTTCAAAAATGGACTCAAGGTACTGAAATATAAAATAGATTTTGTTATAATAGATGAAAACGCTTAAAAGGGGTATCATGTTATGACAAAAACAATTGCAATCAATGCAGGAAGTTCGAGTTTGAAATGGCAATTATACTTAATGCCAGAAGAAAAAGTATTGGCGAAAGGTTTGATTGAACGTATCGGTTTGAAAGATTCAATTTCAACTGTAAAATTTGATGGCCGTTCTGAACAACAAATTTTGGATATCGAAAATCACACACAAGCTGTTAAAATCTTATTGGATGACTTGATTCGTTTCGATATTATCAAGGCTTATGACGAGATTACTGGTGTTGGACACCGTGTTGTTGCCGGTGGAGAATATTTCAAAGAATCAACAGTCGTTGAGGGAGATGTTTTAGAAAAAGTTGAAGAGTTGAGCTTGTTGGCTCCTCTCCACAATCCAGCCAATGCGGCAGGTGTTCGTGCCTTCAAGGAATTGTTGCCAGACATTACCAGTGTAGTTGTTTTTGATACTTCATTCCACACAACTATGCCAGAGAAAGCTTATCGCTACCCTCTACCAACAAAATACTACACAGAAAACAAGGTTCGTAAATACGGTGCCCATGGTACAAGTCACCAGTTTGTAGCAGGAGAAGCTGCAAAACTCTTGGGACGTCCATTAGAAGACTTAAAATTGATTACTTGCCATATCGGTAATGGTGCTTCTATTACAGCAGTTAAGGGCGGTCAATCTGTTGATACTTCAATGGGATTCACTCCACTTGGTGGTGTGATGATGGGAACTCGTACAGGGGATATTGACCCAGCTATCATTCCTTACTTAATGCAATATACAGAGGACTTTAACACGCCTGAAGACATTAGTCACGTTCTTAATCGTGAATCAGGACTGATGGGGGTTTCAGGTAAATCTAGTGATATGCGTGATGTGATTGCTGCTATGGAAGAAGGGAATCATGATGCCACTTTAGCCTATGAAATGTATGTTGATCGTATCCAAAAACATATTGGTCAATACCTTGCAGTCTTAAATGGAGCAGATGCTATTATCTTCACAGCAGGTATTGGTGAAAATGCTGCAAATGTGCGTGAAGATGTTATCTCAGGTATCTCTTGGTTTGGTTGTGATGTTGATCCAGAAAAGAACGTCTTTGGCGTGACAGGAGACATCTCAACAGAGGCAGCGAAGATCCGTGTTTTGGTTATTCCAACTGATGAAGAATTGGTCATTGCCCGTGACGTTGAACGCTTGAAAAAATAAGTAAAACTAGTAAAAATATTCCGTACAAGGAGTTGGGAAAGAGATTTTTCCAGCTTCTTTTTATGGTGAAATTGTCCAAAACCTTGCTATGATTGGCTTTTTTGAAAAATATGGTATAATAGTAGTAATTTAATAGATGGAGTTGAGTTTTGAAGAAAAACTTTCGTGTAAAAAGAGAGAAAGATTTTAAGGCGATTTTCAAGGAGGGGACAAGTTTTGCTAACCGCAAATTTGTTGTCTACCAACTAGAAAATCAGAAAAACCATTTTCGAGTAGGTCTATCAGTTAGCAAAAAACTGGGGAATGCCGTCACTAGAAATCAAATCAAGCGACGAATCCGACATATTATCCAGAATGCAAAAGGAAGTCTGGTAGAAGATGTCGATTTTGTTGTCATTGCTCGAAAAGGGGTTGAAACCTTGGGATATGCAGAGATGGAGAAAAATCTACTCCACGTATTAAAATTATCAAAGATTTACCAGGAAGGAAATGGGAGTGAAAAAGAAACTACAGTTGACTAGTTTGCTAGGACTGTCTCTATTGATCATGACAGCCTGTGCGACTAATGGGACAACTAGCGATATCACAGCCGAATCAGCTGATTTTTGGAGTAAATTTGTTTACTTCTTTGCGGAAATTATTCGCTTTTTATCGTTTGATATCAGCATCGGAGTGGGGATTATTCTCTTTACGATCTTGATTCGTACAGTTCTCTTGCCAGTCTTTCAAGTGCAAATGGTGGCTTCTAGAAAAATGCAGGAAGCTCAACCACGCATTAAGGCGCTTCGAGAACAATATCCAGGTAGAGATATGGAAAGCAGAACCAAGCTAGAGCAAGAAATGCGTAAAGTCTTTAAAGAAATGGGTGTCAGACAGTCAGATTCTCTTTGGCCGATTTTGATTCAGATGCCGGTTATCTTGGCCTTGTTCCAAGCTCTATCAAGAGTTGACTTTTTAAAGACAGGTCATTTCTTATGGATTAACCTTGGTGGTGTGGATACAACCCTTGTTCTTCCGATTTTAGCAGCTGTATTCACCTTTTTAAGTACTTGGCTGTCTAATAAAGCCTTGTCTGAGCGTAATGGCGCTACGACTGCGATGATGTATGGGATTCCAGTCTTGATTTTTATCTTTGCAGTTTATGCGCCAGGTGGAGTCGCCCTATACTGGACAGTGTCCAATGCTTATCAAGTCTTGCAAACCTATTTCTTGAACAATCCATTCAAGATTATCGCAGAGCGCGAGGCTGTAGCTCAGGCACAGAAAGATTTGGAAAATAGAAAAAGAAAAGCCAAGAAAAAGGCTCAGAAAACGAAATAATAAGGAGGAATCTGGTAATGGTAGTATTTACAGGTTCAACTGTTGAAGAAGCAATCCAGAAAGGATTGAAAGAATTAGATATTCCAAGAATGAAGGCTCACATCAAAGTCATTTCTCGTGAAAAAAATGGATTTTTTGGTTTATTTGGTAAAAAACCAGCCCAGGTTGCCATTGAAGCCATTAGTGAAACAACTGTCATTAAGGCAAATCAACAAGCTGTTAAGGGTGTTCCTAAAGAAATCAATGAACAAAATGAACCAGTTAAAACAGTTAGTGAAGCGACCGTTGATTTGGGGCATGTTGTAGAAGCAATTAAAAAGATTGAAGAAGAAGGCCAAGGGGTTTCTGATGAAGTCAAGGCTGAAATTTTGAAAAATGAAAAACATGCTAGCACCATCTTAGAAGAAACTGGGCATATTGAGATTTTAAATGAATTAGAGCTTGAAGAAGCCAGCATCGAAGAAGTAGAAACTCCTATTGTTGAGAGTCGAGCTGAACAAACTGAAAGTCAAGAATTAGAAGATTTGGGCTTAAAGGTGGAACCGAGCTTTGATATTGAACAAGTAGCTACGGAAGTAACGACTTATGTTCAAACAATTATTGATGACATGGATGTTGAAGCTACACTTTCAAATGACTATAACCGTCGTAGCATCAATCTACAAATTGACACCAACGAACCAGGCCGTATTATCGGTTATCATGGTAAAGTCTTGAAGGCCTTGCAACTGTTGGCTCAAAATTATCTTTACAACCGCTATTCAAGAACCTTCTACATTACAATCAATGTCAATGATTATGTCGAACACCGTGCAGAAGTCTTGCAGACCTATGCGCAAAAATTGGCGACTCGTGTTTTAGAAGAAGGGCGCAGTCATAAAACAGATCCAATGTCAAATAGCGAACGCAAGATTATCCATCGTATTATTTCACGTATGGATGGCGTGACCAGTTACTCTGAAGGTGATGAGCCAAATCGCTATGTTGTTGTAGATACAGAATAAGTAAAATCAGGTTTATCCTGATTTTTTGCTAGCTGGAGGAGATTAAATTAATGTTGAATAAGATAAGAGACTATCTAGACTTTGCTGGTTTGCAGTACCGTAATCCAGATAAAGCGGGAGAAGAGCGAGAGAAAATGCTGGAATTGCGCCACAAAGGTCAAGAGGCACGAAAGGCTTTTACAGAGCTGGCCAAATCCTTTCAAGCAAGCAATCCAGAATGGCAACTCCAACAGACTAGCCAGTGGATGAATCAAGCGCAACGTTTGCGACCACATTTCTGGGTCTATCTACAGAGAGACGGACAAGTGACAGAACCTATGATGGCCTTACGTTTGTATGGAAGTCCTTCAGATTTTGGAGTATCACTAGAAGTCAGTTTCATTGAACGCAAGAAAGATGAGCAAACGCTGGGCAAGCAGGCCAAAGTTTTAGAAATTCCAACCGTTAAAGGGATTTATTATCTAGCCTACTCTGATGATCAAAGTCAAAGATGGGATGCGAACGAAGAAAATCGTCGTACTTTACGTGAGAAGTTGAGAAGTCAGGAAGTTCGAAAAGTGTTAGTTAAAGCAGATGTTTCTGTGACAGAAAATTCATCTGAAGAAGATATCGTGGAAAATTTACTGAAATCTTATGATAAAATTCTTCCATTTTATCTAGCTACGAGAAATTAAGCTAATCATTAAAATATCATAAATCATACAGTCCAAGAGTGAACAGTCCGCTGTGTAATTCTTGGTCTTTTTGTTTACGCTTTCAAAGTATATAATAAACCTACAAAAACAATTCAAAAGGAGAACAATTATGGAAGTTATTTCAAGTGTTCTAAATTGGTTTTCTAGCAATATTTTGCAGAATCCCGCATTTTTCGTAGGTTTATTGGTGTTGATAGGATACGCACTTTTGAAAAAACCTGCCCACGACGTTTTCTCAGGGTTTGTTAAAGCAACAGTAGGGTATATGTTGCTCAATGTGGGTGCGGGTGGTTTGGTTACAACCTTCCGTCCGATCTTAGCAGCCCTTAACTACAAATTCCAAATTGGTGCAGCGGTTATTGACCCTTATTTCGGACTTGCTGCAGCAAACAACAAAATTGCAGCAGAGTTTCCAGATTTCGTCGGGACTGCAACTACAGCTCTATTGATTGGTTTTGGAGTGAATATCTTGCTTGTAGCTCTACGCAAGATTACGAAAGTAAGAACCCTCTTTATTACTGGTCACATCATGGTGCAACAAGCTGCGACTGTATCTCTTATGGTTCTATTATTAGTCCCACAATTGCGCAATGCTTATGGTACAGCAGCTATCGGTATCATCTGTGGCCTTTACTGGGCAGTTAGTTCAAATATGACTGTTGAGGCAACTCAACGCTTGACTGGTGGTGGCGGATTTGCGATTGGTCACCAACAGCAATTTGCAATCTGGTTTGTAGATAAAGTAGCAGGACGCTTTGGTAAGAAAGAAGAAAGTTTAGACAATCTTAAATTACCTAAGTTCCTCTCAATCTTCCACGATACAGTTGTTGCATCTGCTACCTTGATGCTCGTATTCTTCGGAGCCATTCTTTTAATCTTGGGTCCAGACATTATGTCTAATAAAGAAGTCATCACTTCAGGAACTCTATTCAATCCTGCTAAACAAGATTTCTTTATGTACATTATTCAAACAGCCTTTACCTTCTCAGTTTACTTGTTCGTTTTGATGCAAGGTGTCCGCATGTTCGTATCTGAGTTGACAAACGCCTTCCAAGGTATTTCAAACAAATTGTTGCCAGGCTCATTCCCAGCGGTTGACGTTGCAGCTTCTTATGGATTTGGTTCTCCAAACGCTGTCTTGTCAGGATTTGCCTTTGGTTTGATTGGTCAATTGATCACAATTGTCTTGCTCATCGTCTTTAAAAATCCGATTCTTATTATTACAGGATTTGTACCAGTGTTCTTTGACAATGCAGCCATTGCGGTCTACGCTGATAAACGCGGTGGATGGAAAGCGGCTGTTATCCTATCCTTCATCTCAGGTGTTCTCCAAGTTGCTTTAGGAGCTCTCTGTGTAGCTCTTCTTGATTTAGCATCTTATGGTGGTTACCATGGAAATATCGACTTTGAATTCCCATGGCTTGGATTTGGATATATCTTCAAATACCTTGGTATTGTTGGTTATGTACTTGTGTGTCTCTTCTTGCTTGTTATTCCTCAACTTCAATTTGCCAAAGCAAAAGATAAAGAGAAATATTACAACGGTGCAGTTCAAGAAGAAGCTTAGTATCTAGAAAAGGAGAAATAAAATGGTTAAAGTATTAGCAGCGTGCGGAAATGGAATGGGTTCATCAATGGTTATCAAGATGAAGGTTGAAAATGCTCTCCGTAAGCTTAATCAAACAGATTTTACAGTCAATTCATGCAGTGTCGGTGAAGCTAAAGGTTTAGCAGCAGGATATGACATCGTAATCGCTTCTCTTCATTTGATCCAAGAATTGGAAGGGCGAACTAATGGGAAGTTAATTGGGCTTGACAACTTGATGGATGATAAAGAAATCACTGAAAAACTCAGTCAAGCACTACAGTAAAAGGTTGGAGGGGGCTGGATAGAAACTGAGAGTCATCGTTTCTGTCCTTCTCCCTCTTTAAATAAAGGAGGCAGATATGAATTTAAAACAAGCTTTAATTGACAATGACTCGATCCGACTAGGTTTAGAAGCTAAAGACTGGAAAGAAGCAGTCAAGGTAGCGGTAGATCCCTTGATTGAAAGTGGAGCAATTTTGCCAGAGTATTACGATGCAATTATTGAATCGACTGAAGAATATGGTCCCTACTATATCTTAATGCCAGGTATGGCTATGCCCCATGCTAGACCTGAAGCTGGAGTGCAAAGAGATGCCTTTTCATTGATCACCTTACAAAATCCTGTTGTATTTTCAGATGGGAAAGAAGTTTCAGTTTTGTTGGCACTAGCAGCAACAAGCTCAAAAATTCACACAAGTGTAGCCATTCCACAGATTATTGCCTTGTTTGAATTAGAAGATTCTATCGCACGTTTACAGGCTTGCCAGACTAAAGAAGATGTCTTGGCGATGATTGAAGAATCTAAGAATAGCCCTTATCTCGAAGGATTAGATTTGGAAAGTTAGAAAGAGGAAAAAGAGATGACAAAAAGAATACCTAATTTACAAGTTGCATTAGACCATTCAGACTTGCAAGGAGCGATTAAAGCAGCTGTTTCTGTTGGTCAGGAAGTAGATATTATCGAAGCTGGAACTGTTTGCTTGCTTCAAGTTGGAAGTGAACTGGTTGAAGTCTTGCGTAGCCTTTTCCCAGATAAGATTATTGTGGCAGACACAAAATGTGCTGATGCTGGTGGAACAGTTGCTAAAAATAATGCGGTTCGTGGAGCAGATTGGATGACTTGTATCTGTTGTGCAACTATCCCTACTATGGAAGCGGCTCTAAAGGCTATCAAGACTGAACGTGGAGACCGAGGCGAAATCCAGATTGAACTTTATGGCGATTGGACTTTTGAACAAGCTCAGCTTTGGCTAGATGCTGGTATCTCACAAGCTATTTATCACCAATCTCGTGATGCACTTCTTGCTGGTGAGACTTGGGGTGAAAAAGACCTTAATAAGGTTAAAAAACTCATCGACATGGGCTTCCGTGTGTCTGTAACAGGTGGTCTAGATGTAGATACTCTCAAACTATTTGAAGGCGTTGATGTCTTTACCTTCATCGCAGGTCGTGGAATTACAGAAGCTGCGGATCCAGCAGGAGCAGCGCGTGCCTTCAAGGATGAAATCAGACGAATTTGGGGGTAAACCATGGCACGTCCAATTGGAATTTATGAAAAGGCAACCCCGACACACTTTACTTGGCTAGAACGTTTAAATTTTGCCAAGGAGTTAGGCTTTGATTTTGTCGAGATGTCTATTGATGAACGTGACGAGCGTTTAGCAAGACTGGACTGGAGCAAGGACGAGCGTTTGGAAGTTGTCAAAGCAATCTATAAAACAGGTGTCCGTATTCCGTCTATCTGTTTCTCAGGTCATCGTCGCTACCCATTGGGATCAAATGATCCAGTTCTAGAGGAAAAATCTCTGGAACTCATGAAAAAATGTATCGAATTAGCCCAAGACTTGGGAGTTCGTACTATTCAATTAGCTGGTTACGACGTTTATTATGAGGAAAAGTCACCCCAGACACGCCAACGTTTTATCAAAAATTTGAGAAAAGCTTGTGACTGGGCTGAAGAGGCTCAGGTGGTACTTGCTATTGAAATTATGGATGATCCTTTTATCAATAGTATCGAAAAATACTTGGCTGTAGAAAAGGATGTTGACTCTCCCTACCTTTTTGTATATCCAGATATTGGGAATGTGTCTGCATGGCATAATGATGTCTATAGTGAGTTCTATCTAGGTCACCATGCTATCACAGCTCTCCATCTCAAGGATACTTATGCAGTGACAGAAAGTTCAAAGGGGCAGTTCCGAGATGTACCTTTTGGGCAAGGTTGTGTCAAATGGGAAGAAGCTTTCGATATTTTAAAGCAAACCAATTATAATGGTCCTTTCCTAATCGAAATGTGGTCTGAAAATTGTGAAACTGTAGAAGAAACACGCGCAGCCATTCAAGAGGCACAAGCTTTTCTCTATCCACTAATTAAGAAAGCAGGTTTGATGTAAGATGAATCAAGTAATTAATGCTATGCGTAAACGAGTCTGTGATGCCAATCAATCATTGCCAAAACATGGACTTGTCAAATTTACCTGGGGCAATGTATCGGAAGTCAATCGTGAACTCGGTGTCATTGTTATCAAACCATCAGGCGTAGATTATGACGAATTGACACCTGAAAACATGGTGGCAACTGACCTGGATGGCAAGGTTCTAGAAGGAGATTTAAGACCATCTTCGGACCTTCCAACTCATGTGCAGTTATATAAGGCTTGGCCAGAGATTGCTAGTGTGGTCCATACCCATTCGACAGAAGCTGTTGGTTGGGCTCAGGCAGGTCGTGATATTCCTTTCTATGGAACAACCCATGCGGATTATTTCTACGGTTCAATTCCTTGCGCCCGTAGTTTGACCAAGGATGAAGTAGAAGTAGCCTATGAAAAAGATACTGGTCTGGTCATCGTGGAAGAGTTTGAACGCCGTGGTCTAAACCCTGTTGAAGTACCAGGTATTGTTGTACGCAATCACGGTCCATTCACCTGGGGAAAAAATCCAGAGAATGCTGTTTATCACTCTGTCGTACTAGAGGAAGTATCAAAGATGAATCGCTTTACAGAACAAATCAATCCAAGAGTTGAACCTGCTCCTCAGTACATTCTAGAAAAACACTACCAACGTAAGCATGGACCAAATGCTTATTACGGTCAAAAGAAATAAGAAATTGAATTGAAAAGAGGCTAGGACCTTTCGATCCAAGCCTCGCTTTTGTAATTGTAAGTATTCGTTATTAAGAGACTACTGTTGATAATTGAAATGCGTTAGTGAATGTGATACTATTATAAAGTTGTTTTCAAGGCAGTTGATTGATAGAGGAGTATGAAATATGGTACTGGATAAGGCAAGTTGTGATTTACTTCAATATTTGATGGATCAAGAAACGTCCAAAACGATTATGGCGATTTCAAAAGATTTGAAAGAGTCAAGAAGGAAAATTTATTATCACATTGACAAAATCAATGCTGCTTTGGGTGACGAGGCGCTTCATATCATTAGTATTCCACGAATTGGTATTCACTTAACGGAAGAGCAGAGAGATGCTTGTTGTGAACTATTATCGGAAGTAGATTCGTACGATTATATCATGAGTGCGCATGAACGTATGATGATAATGTTACTATGGATAGGTATTTCTAAAGAACGTATTACGATTGAAAAATTGATGGAGTTAACAGAGGTGTCTAGGAATACTGTTCTCAATGATTTGAATAGTATTCGTTATCAACTAACTTTGGAACAATATCAGGTGACCTTGCAAGTG
>CAKMOM010000010.1:0-11601 GCA_927910965.1 uncultured Streptococcus sp. | reverse complement strand
CCAGTCATGTAGGCATCCAAGCCCTTGATTGAATTTTGGATGAGAGAGACACCGTCTGACTTGCCGTCAGCTACGTGTTTTAGTCCTGTCACAAAGTCATGGGCTGTTACTTCTGCGTATTCTTCGCCTTCTGAAGATTGGTCTGTCTCAAAAGATGGTTTGACTTATACCTATAAACTTCGTAAAGGAGTTAAATGGTACACTTCAGAAGGCGAAGAATACGCAGAAGTAACAGCCCATGACTTTGTGACAGGACTAAAACACGTAGCTGACGGCAAGTCAGACGGTGTCTCTCTCATCCAAAATTCAATCAAGGGCTTGGATGCCTACATGACTGGTGAGACCAATGATTTCTCTACAGTTGGTGTCAAGGCCTTGGACGATTACACAGTTGAATATACCCTAAACAAACCAGAAAGTTTCTGGAACTCTAAAGTCACCACAGCAACGATGTTGCCTGTAAATGAAGAGTTTTTGAAGGCATCAGGTAAAGATTATGGAGCAGTTACTCCAGCAGGGATTCTTTACAATGGTCCTTATATCTTGAAGACCTTGACTTCTAAATCGTTGATCGAATACGAGAAAAATCCAAACTACTGGGATAAAGAAAAGGTAAAAATTGAAAAGGTCAAATTGACTTACTACGATGGTTCTGATCAGGAATCGTTGATTCGTAGCTTCTCTTCAGGTGCCTATACGACAGCCCGTCTCTTCCCAAGTAGCTCAAACTTTGCTTCAACTTTGGAACAATACGGAGATAAAATCACTTATAGCCCACAAGACTCAAGTAGTTATTACTTCACCTTTAACGTAAATCGTCAATCATATAATAAAACTGCGAAAACAAGTGAAGAGCAAAAGACTTCTACTAAAGAAGCTATGCTTAATAAGGACTTCCGTCAGGCTATCAACTTTGCCTTCAACCGCCATTCTTATGCTGCCCAGCTAAATGGTGAAGACGGTGCGGACAAGATTATTCGTAACAGCCTCGTTCCTGACAACTTTGTACAAGCAGGTGGTAAAAACTTTGGTCAAATCGCTCAAGCAGAGTTGGTGAACTATGGTGACCAATGGAAAGATGTTGAGCTAGTTGACGGTAAGGATTCTATCTACAATCCTGACAAGGCTAAAGCTGCTTTCGAAAAAGCTAAGAAAGACTTGGAATCTAAAGGGGTAACATTCCCAATTCACTTGGATGTCCCAGTTGAACAAACAGATACCATCGCTGTTCAACAAAGCAACTCTTTCAAACAGTCTATTGAATCAACTCTTGGTGCTGAAAATGTTGTTATCGACGTTCTTCAAATGACAGATAATGAAAAGGAAACAATCACTTCACAAGCGCGTGTTCCTTCTCAAAAAGACTATGATTTGAACAGTACAGGATGGGCTCCAAGTTATCAAGACCCAGCATCTTACTTGAATATCATGGATCCTAAATCAGGTTCTGCTATGAAACACCTTGGTATTACTAAAGGAAAAGATAAGGATGTTGTAGCGAAACTTGGTTTGGACCAGTATAAGAAATTATTGGATGATGCCGATTCAGAAACTACCAATCTTGAAGAACGCTATGAAAAATATGCCAAGGCTCAAGCTTGGTTGACAGATAGTTCATTATTGATGCCAACAGCTTCATCTGGTGGTTCTCCAGTTGTAAGTAATGTCGTGCCATTCTCAAAACCATACTCACAAGTTGGTATTAAGGGGGACCCATATATCTTTAAAGGGATGAAATTGCAAAAAGATATTGTTACAACAAAAGAATATGAAGAAGCACTGAAAAAATGGCAAAAAGAAAAATTGGAATCAAATGGTAAGTACCAAAAAGAACTAGAAAAACACATTAAATAAAGCAGAAAACTCTATATCAGACTTGGAATGATATAGAGTTTTTTCTTGCTAGTTTTGGGATTTTCTTGTAAAATAGAAAAAGTGAAGAGAGGTATGAAATGAGCAAGAAAGATAAAAAAAATTGAAATTCAAGTAGCAGATGCTAAAGTTAATGTAGGAAAAGACAGTTTTGAAGGTTATACGTTGACCATTGGTAAAAAAGTTATCGGAGAAATTGCCGAATTAGACGGACAATTTGCCATCATAAAGAATGGGAATGTCGATAGTTTTTATAAAAAATTGGAAAAAGCTGTGGAAATTTTGATTGAAAATTATAATTTAGCAAAATAAGTCTTGTTTTTTTGAAATTTTCATGATATAATAGTCCATGTTGATTGTAGGAGAGATAGCGAAGAGGCTAAACGCGGCGGACTGTAAATCCGCTCCTTCGGGTTCGGGGGTTCGAATCCCTCTCTCTCCATTTCATCAATGGGGTATAGCCAAGCGGTAAGGCAAGGGACTTTGACTCCCTCATGCGTTGGTTCGAATCCAGCTACCCCAGTTCTTAGGTAATAATCAAGATAAAAAGCAAAATATCTTAGGGTATTTTATTTTTATAATTGAAAGACGTGAACGATATGAACATGTCCTTGCGGGTGCTTAGGAAAAAAATTATAAGTATGTCAAGTTTAAGAAAAACTTGATTGTTGGAGGATTTTTTAGATGAACGAATTTGAAGATTTGCTAAATAGCGTTAGCCAAGTTGAGACTGGTGATGTTGTTAGTGCTGAAGTATTGACAGTTGATGCGACTCAAGCTAACGTTGCAATCTCTGGAACTGGTGTTGAAGGTGTCTTGACTCTTCGCGAATTGACAAACGATCGCGATGCAGATATCAATGACTTTGTTAAAGTAGGAGAAGTATTGGATGTTCTTGTACTTCGTCAAGTAGTTGGTAAAGATACTGATACAGTTACATACCTTGTATCTAAAAAAACGCCTTGAAGCTCGCAAAGCATGGGACAAACTTGTTGGTCGCGAAGAAGAAGTTGTTACTGTTAAAGGAACTCGTGCCGTTAAAGGTGGACTTTCAGTAGAATTTGAAGGTGTTCGTGGATTTATCCCAGCTTCAATGTTGGATACTCGTTTCGTACGTAACACTGAGCGTTTTGTAGGTCAAGAATTTGATGCTAAAATCAAAGAAGTTGACGCAAAAGAAAACCGCTTCATCCTTTCACGTCGTGAAGTTGTTGAAGCAGCTACTGTAGCAGCTCGTGCTGAAGTATTCGGTAAATTGGCTGTTGGTGATGTTGTAACTGGTAAAGTTGCTCGTATCACAAGCTTCGGTGCTTTCATCGATCTTGGTGGTGTTGACGGATTGGTTCACTTGACTGAATTGTCACACGAACGTAACGTATCACCAAAATCAGTTGTAACTGTTGGTGAAGAAATTGAAGTGAAAATCCTTGATCTTAACGAAGAAGAAGGACGTGTATCACTTTCACTTAAAGCAACAACACCTGGACCATGGGATGGCGTTGAGCAAAAATTGGCTAAAGGTGATGTAGTAGAAGGAACAGTTAAACGTTTGACTGACTTCGGTGCATTTGTTGAAGTATTGCCAGGTATCGATGGACTTGTTCACGTATCACAAATTTCACACAAACGTATTGAAAATCCTAAAGAAGCTCTTAAAGTTGGTCAAGAAGTTAAAGTTAAAGTTCTTGAAGTTAACGCAGATGCAGAGCGCGTATCACTTTCTATCAAAGCTCTTGAAGAGCGTCCAGCTCAAGAAGAAGGACAAAAAGAAGAAAAACGTGCTACTCGTCCACGTCGTCCAAAACGTCAAGAAAAACGTGATTTCGAACTTCCAGAAACACAAACAGGATTCTCAATGGCTGACTTGTTCGGTGATATCGAACTTTAATCAAATTGAAAATTCACAAAATCCTTTGTTTACTAAACAAGGGATTTTTCTTTTGTCTGTAAGCCTTTTTTGATATAATAGTCCTATGTTAGAATCAGAAAAACAATCACGTTATCAAATGTTAAATGAGGAGCTCTCTTTTTTATTGGAAGGCGAAACCAATGTTTTGGCTAATCTTTCCAACGCCAGTGCTCTTTTAAAATCACGCTTTCCTAATACCGTATTTGCAGGCTTTTATCTGTTCGATGGAAAGGAATTGGTTTTAGGTCCTTTTCAAGGAGGTGTTTCCTGCATCCGTATCTCACTAGGCAAAGGTGTTTGTGGGGAGGCAGCTCATTTTCAGGAAACTGTTCTGGTTGGTGATGTAACAACTTATCCCAACTATATTTCTTGTGATAGTCGAGCTAAAAGTGAAATTGTTGTGCCAATGATGAAGAATGGTCAATTGCTCGGGGTTCTGGATCTTGATTCTTCAGAGATTGATGATTATGATGCTATGGATCGAGATTATGTGGAACAATTTGTCGCTATTTTGCTTGAAAAGACAAAATGGGACTTTACAATGTTTGGGGAGAAAGCCTAATGTATCAAGCACTTTATCGAAAATATAGAAGTCAAAATTTCTCCCAGTTGGTTGGTCAAGAAGTTGTGGCTAAGACTCTTAAACAAGCAGTGGAGCAAGAGAAAATAAGTCATGCTTATCTTTTTTCTGGTCCTCGTGGAACGGGAAAAACTAGTGTGGCTAAGATCTTTGCCAAAGCTATGAACTGTCCCAATCAAGTGGGTGGTGAGCCTTGCAATAACTGCTATATTTGTCAGGCTGTGACGGACGGTAGTTTAGAAGATGTCATTGAAATGGATGCGGCTTCTAATAATGGGGTAGATGAAATTCGTGAAATTCGTGATAAATCTACCTACGCTCCTAGTCTTGCCCGCTATAAGGTCTATATCATAGATGAGGTTCACATGCTGTCTACAGGGGCTTTTAATGCCCTCCTAAAGACGCTGGAAGAGCCAACACAGAATGTGGTCTTTATTTTGGCTACTACTGAATTGCACAAGATTCCTGCTACGATTCTATCCCGTGTGCAACGTTTTGAGTTTAAATCGATTAAGACACAGGATATTAAGGAACATATCCACTATATCTTAGACAAAGAAAATATCAGTTCTGAACCAGATGCTGTGGAAATTATTGCCAGACGGGCGGAAGGTGGAATGCGAGACGCCTTGTCTATTTTGGATCAAGCCCTGAGTTTGACACAGGGAAACGAGTTGACGACTGCCATCTCTGAAGAAATTACTGGTACCATTAGTCTATCAGCCTTGGATGATTATGTGGCCGCCTTGTCTCAGCAGGATGTTCCCAAGGCTTTGTCTTGCTTGAATCTTCTCTTTGACAATGGTAAGAGCATGACTCGTTTTGTGACCGATCTTTTGCACTATTTAAGAGATTTGTTAATTGTTCAAACAGGTGGAGAAAACACTCATCATAGTCCAGTCTTTGTAGAAAATTTGGCACTTCCTCAAGAAAATCTGTTTGAAATGATTCGCTTGGCGACAGTCAGTTTAGCAGATATTAAGTCTAGTTTGCAGCCTAAGATTTATGCTGAGATGATGACTATCCGTTTGGCAGAGATTAAGCCTGAACTAGCTCTTTCTGGGGCAGTTGAACATGAAATTTCTGCATTGAGACAGGAAGTTGCCCGTCTCAAACATGAACTCGCAAATGTGGGCACTGTACCAAAACCAACTAGTCCAGTACCTACCCGTCCAGCAGCGAGCAAGACCGTCTATCGTGTTGATCGCAATAAGGTTCAATCTATCCTACAAGAGGCCGTCGAAAATCCTGATTTAGCACGTCAAAATCTGATTCGCTTACAGAATGCCTGGGGAGAGGTGATTGAAAGTCTAGGTGGGCCGGACAAGGCTCTTCTAGTCGGATCTCAACCAGTTGCGGCCAATGAACACCATGCTATTCTTGCTTTTGAGTCTAACTTCAATGCTGGTCAAACCATGAAACGGGACAATCTCAACACTATGTTTGGTAACATCCTCAGTCAGGCAGCAGGTTTTTCACCTGAGATTTTAGCCATTTCCATGGAGGAATGGAAAGAAGTTCGCGCAGCCTTTTCAGCCAAAGCCAAAATCTTCTCAAACTGAAAAAGAAGCAGAAGAAAGCCTGATTCCAGAAGGATTTGAATTTTTTGGCTGATAAAGTGAAGGTAGAGGAAGACTAAAGAAAGATTTCATGATACAATAAGTTTATGAATAGACAACAATTTATTATCATCGCGCTGTTTACAGCTGCTGAGACCTATTTTTTCAATGAAGCCTGGATGACTGGTCGTTATATTATGGCAGCCTTTTGGGCCATTTTGCTCTTTAGAAATTTCCGAGTTAGTTACTTGATGGGTAAAATAGTAGATGTCATTGACCAACATTTAAAAGGAAAAGACTAGTCCTCAGCTTCTAGACAAAATCAAAGCCTTTTAGGCTTTTTTTTGTTATACTATAAAAGTATATTTATTGACCTTTTACCGTATTTTCTAGGGAAATCAAGTATGTTTCCAGTAAGAACTGTAAAGGCCTTGAAAAAGAAAGGAACTATCATGTCAGTATTAGAGATCAAAGATCTTCACGTTGAGATTGAAGGAAAAGAAATTTTAAAAGGGGTTAACCTGACCCTGAAAACAGGAGAAATCGCCGCTATCATGGGACCAAATGGTACAGGTAAATCGACTCTTTCTGCAGCTATCATGGGAAATCCAAACTATGAAGTTACCAAAGGTGAAGTCTTGTTTGATGGCGTAAACATCCTTGAGTTGGAAGTTGATGAGCGTGCGCGTATGGGACTTTTCCTTGCTATGCAATACCCATCAGAAATTCCTGGAATTACCAATGCTGAGTTTCTTCGTGCAGCTATGAATGCTGGTAAAGAAGACGATGAGAAGATTTCAGTTCGTGAGTTTATCACTAAATTGGATGAGAAGATGGAATTACTCAACATGAAAGAAGAAATGGCTGAGCGTTACCTCAACGAAGGTTTCTCTGGTGGTGAGAAAAAACGCAATGAGATTCTTCAACTTTTGATGTTGGAACCAACTTTTGCCCTTTTGGATGAGATTGACTCTGGTCTTGATATTGATGCCCTTAAAGTTGTTTCTAAAGGTGTGAATGCTATGCGAGGTGAAGGCTTTGGTGCTATGATTATCACTCACTACCAACGTCTTTTGAACTACATCACACCTGATGTGGTACACGTCATGATGGAAGGTCGTGTTGTCCTTTCAGGTGGTCCAGAATTGGCTGCGCGTTTGGAACGTGAAGGATACGCAAAACTAGCTGAAGAACTTGGCTACGACTACAAGGAAGAATTGTAATTCCCTCGTATCTTTTAGGAGAAGTAAATGACTAAAGAAAATATTAAACTTTTTCAGAAATGCACGCTGAACCAAGCTGGTTGGCTGACCTCCGTCAAAAAGCTTTTGACAAGATTGAGACTTTGGAATTACCAGTTATTGAGCGTGTCAAATTCCACCGTTGGAATCTGGGTGATGGAACGATTACAGAAAGTGAGCCATCAGCAAATGTTCCAGATTTCACAGCTCTAGATAATCACTTGAGGTTGGTACAAGTAGGAACTCAAACTGTTTTTGAGCAAATTCCAGTTGAATTGGCTGAACAGGGTGTCGTCTTTACAGACTTCCACTCAGCTTTAGAAGAAATTCCAGAGCTGATCGAAGAATTCTTCATGTCATCTGTTAAGTATGACGATGACAAGTTGGCAGCCTACCATACAGCTTATTTCAATAGTGGTGCTGTTCTCTATATTCCTGATAACGTTGAGATTAAAGAACCAATCGAAGGAATTTTCTATCAAGACAGCGATAGTGATGTGCCGTTTAACAAGCATATTATGATTATCGCTGGTAAGAACAGTAAGATTAGTTATCTGGAGCGTTTAGAGTCACGTGGTGGAGGTAGTGCTAAGGCAACTGCAAATATCACAGTTGAAGTGATTGCACGTTCTGGTGCGCAAGTCAAGTTTGCTGCGATTGACCGTCTAGGTGAAAACGTCACTGCTTACATTAGCCGTCGTGGTAAATTAGGCAACGATGCAAGCATTGACTGGGCAATCGGTGTCATGAACGAAGGGAACGTCGTTGCGGACTTTGATAGCGACTTGATTGGTAACGGTAGCCATGCTGACCTGAAAGTTGTAGCTCTTTCAAGTGGCCGTCAGGTACAAGGGATTGATACCCGAGTAACTAACTATGGTTGCAACTCAATCGGGAATATCCTTCAACATGGGGTTATTCTTGAAAAAGCAACCTTGACCTTCAATGGTATTGGCCACATTATCAAGGGTGCCAAGGGAGCAGATGCCCAACAAGAGAGCCGTGTTCTTATGCTGTCAGACCAAGCGCGTTCAGATGCCAATCCAATTCTTTTGATTGATGAAAATGATGTTACTGCAGGACACGCGGCTTCTATCGGTCAGGTAGATCCAGAAGACATGTACTACCTCATGAGCCGTGGTTTGGATAAGGCAACTGCAGAACGCTTGGTTGTTCGTGGTTTCCTTGGATCCGTCATCGTTGAGATTCCAGTCAAGGAAGTTCGTGATGAAATGATTGCAACGATCGAAGAAAAATTGTCAAAACGCTAAGGGGTAGCCTATGTTAGATGTAGAAGCGATTCGCAAGGATTTTCCAATTTTAGACCAGATTGTTAATGATGAACCATTGGTTTATTTGGACAATGCTGCGACGACACAAAAACCACTAGCAGTTCTGGAGACGATTAACCGCTACTATGAGAACGACAATGCCAATGTTCATCGGGGTGTTCATACCTTGGCAGAAAGGGCGACAGCTTCTTATGAAGCTGCCCGTGAAACCATTCGTAAGTTTATCAATGCAGGCTCTACAAAGGAAGTTCTCTTTACAAGAGGAACGACAACTAGTCTTAACTGGGTAGCGCGTTATGCTGAGGAAGTCTTGACTGAGGGAGACCAGGTCTTGATTTCCGTCATGGAACACCATTCCAATATCATTCCATGGCAGGAAGCCTGCCGTAAGACTGGGGCAGAGCTTGTCTATGTCTATCTCAAGGACGGAGCTCTGGATATGGATGATTTGCGAGCTAAATTGACTGATAGAGTCAAGTTTGTTTCCCTAGCTCACGCCTCAAATGTTCTTGGTGTAGTCAATCCGATTAAAGAAATCACGCAAATGGCCCACCAAGTTGGAGCCATCATGGTGGTGGATGGTGCTCAATCTACGCCTCATATGAAGATCGATGTCCAGGACTTGGATGTGGACTTCTTTGCCTTTTCAGGTCACAAGATGGCTGGTCCGACTGGTATCGGTGTTCTTTATGGCAAAGAAAAGTATCTGGAGCAAATGTCACCAGTTGAATTTGGCGGTGAGATGATTGATTTCGTCTATGAGCAATCTGCTAGCTGGAAGGAGTTGCCTTGGAAATTTGAGGCTGGAACACCAAATATGGCAGGTGCTATCGGACTAGCTGCAGCAGTGGATTATCTGGAAAAGATTGGTATGGATACCATTGAAGCTCATGAGCAGGAATTAATCTCGTATGTCTATCCAAAATTGCAGGCGATAGAAGGATTGACCATTTATGGTTCGCAGGACTTGTCTCAACGTTCAGGTGTCATTGCCTTTAACCTAGGAGACCTTCATCCGCATGACCTTGCGACGGCTCTGGATTATGAAGGTGTGGCAGTTCGTGCGGGTCATCATTGCGCTCAACCTTTGCTCCAGTATTTGGAAGTTCCAGCAACAGCTCGTGCAAGTTTTTATATCTACAATACCAAGGCAGATTGTGACAAGCTAGTCGATGCCCTACAAAAGACAAAGGAGTTTTTCAATGGCACTTTCTAAACTAGATAGCCTTTATATGGCAGTGGTAGCGGACCATTCGAAAAATCCACATCATCAAGGGAAGTTGGAAGATGCTGAGCAAATCAGCCTCAACAATCCGACTTGTGGAGATGTTATCAATCTCTCTGTCAAGTTTGATGCAGAGAATCGTTTGGAAGATATCGCTTTTCTAAACTCGGGTTGTACTATCTCAACTGCCTCTGCGAGTATGATGACAGATGCCGTTTTAGGCAAGACCAAGCAAGAAATCTTAGAACTTGCTACCATTTTTCTGAAATGGTTCAAGGGCAAAAAGATGACAGACAAGATAGTCTTGGAGACGCAGCCTTCTTGTCAGGTGTTGCCAAATTCCCTCAACGAATTAAGTGTGCAACCCTAGCTTGGAATGCCCTGAAGAAAAACAATTGAAAATCAAGAAAATCAGTAAGACAAGTTTCTTTTGTCTTATGAATTAGTAGAAATGAAGAATGAAAGAAAGGATATTATGGCTGAAGAAAGAGTAGAACCAAAACCAATTGACCTTGGTGAATATAAATTTGGTTTCCATGATGATGTAGAGCCTGTCCTATCGACAGGAAAAGGATTGAATGAAGATGTCATTCGTGAACTATCAGCTGCTAAGGGAGAACCTGAGTGGATGCTAGAATTCCGTTTGAAGTCGTATGAAACCTTCAAAAAAATGCCCATGCAAACTTGGGGAGCAGACTTGTCAGAGATTGATTTTGATGACTTGATCTACTACCAAAAACCATCTGACAAACCAGCCCGTTCTTGGGATGACGTTCCTGAAAAGATTAAAGAAACCTTTGAACGTATCGGGATTCCTGAAGCTGAGCGTGCTTATTTAGCAGGTGCCTCTGCCCAGTACGAGTCAGAAGTAGTTTACCACAACATGAAGGAAGAGTTCCAAAAATTGGGGATTATCTTTACAGATACAGATTCTGCCCTCAAGGAATACCCAGACTTGTTTAAACAATACTTTGCCAAGTTGGTACCGCCAACAGATAACAAATTGGCTGCCCTCAACTCAGCAGTATGGTCTGGTGGAACCTTTATCTACGTACCAAAAGGGATCAAGGTAGATATCCCACTTCAAACTTACTTCCGTATCAATAACGAAAATACTGGTCAGTTTGAACGTACCTTGATTATCGTTGATGAGGGAGCAAGTGTTCATTATGTAGAAGGATGTACAGCTCCAACTTATTCAAGTAACAGCTTGCATGCTGCCATCGTAGAAATCTTTGCCTTAGATGGTGCTTATATGCGTTATACAACCATCCAAAACTGGTCTGATAACGTCTATAACTTGGTTACAAAACGTGCGAAGGCTCAAAAGGATGCCACTGTTGAGTGGATTGATGGTAACTTGGGTGCCAAAACAACCATGAAATACCCATCTGTTTACCTAGATGGAGAAGGGGCGCGTGGTACCATGCTCTCTATCGCTTTTGCCAATGCAGGGCAACACCAGGATACTGGAGCTAAGATGATCCACAACGCTCCACATACCAGCTCGTCTATTGTGTCTAAATCCATCGCTAAAGGTGGAGGAAAGGTTGACTATCGTGGACAAGTAACCTTTAATAAAAACTCTAAGAAATCTGTCTCTCACATCGAGTGTGATACCATTATCATGGATGACTTATCAGCATCAGATACTATTCCGTTTAATGAAATTCACAACTCACAAGTCGCTTTGGAACACGAAGCTAAGGTATCTAAGATTTCAGAAGAGCAACTCTATTACCTCATGAGCCGTGGATTGTCAGAATCTGAGGCAACTGAGATGATTGTTATGGGATTTGTAGAGCCATTTACAAAGGAGCTTCCAATGGAATATGCTGTTGAGCTGAACCGTTTGATTAGCTATGAAATGGAAGGATCAGTTGGGTAAAATTTGTTTTTATACTCTTCGAAAATCTCTTCAAA
>CAKMOM010000009.1:0-9439 GCA_927910965.1 uncultured Streptococcus sp. | reverse complement strand
GGAAGTTTCTTAGTTTCTACGAATTTGTAGCCTGGAATATCTTTCTTAGGATTTTCCCCTTCTTCTGTTGGATAATTTGGAATTTCTTTTCCTTCTTTATCCTTGAATGAAGTTGTGACTTTTTTCGTAGACGTGTTCTGTGTCCCCGTTTTCTAGAGTCTTAGTTTCTACGAAACGGTAACCTGGGATATCTTTCTTAGGTGTTGTTCCTTCTTCTGTTGATACCACTGGATTGTTGTCTTTATCAACAGTAATGAGGTGTCCTTCTGTATCTACGAATGTTGTTATGACTTTTTCGTAGACATGCTCTGTATCTCCATTTGGAAGTGTCTTAGTTTCAACAAGTTTGTATCCTGGTACTTCTTTCAACGTCTTAGGAGCAGTTGTTCCTTCTTCTGTTGTTGTTCCTGGAATTGGATTTCCTTTAGAATCAATATGTTTTGTTGTTACTTTTTCATAGATGTGTTTAGTGTTACCTTTTTCATCTTTTTCAGTCTTAACAACTTTGTATCCTGAGACTTTTTCTGATGGATTTTCACCGTCTTTAGATGGAAGTAGTTCAGTTTCTTTACCATCTTTCCTACTACTACGAATTTAGTATCAGGACGTACAGTTGGTGTATAAGAAGCTTTAATTGTTCTTCCGTTTTTATCTTTACGAACTACTTCTACTGGTGTAGCTGTTCCTACGAAGTCTTCTTTCGGAGTGAAGGTTACTTTACCATCTTTGTCGATTGTGTATGTTCCTTGTCCTGGTACTTCTTTCGTAGTTTTTCCATCTTCAAATGTTGGAGGCACTGTTGTATCCACATCTCCTTTGAATTCTGGAGTATTTGATTGTGGAGTGTTTTTAGGACCTTCAGATGTCACATCTTTAGTAGATGTTTTACCTAATACTGTTGGTGTGTAAGTAGCTGTTACTGGTGTTCCATTTTCGTCAACACGTTTAACGGTTACACCACTTGCTTTTCCTACGAAGTTTGGTTCTGGAGTGAAGGTTACTTTACCAGTTGAATCAATTGTGTAAGTCCCTTCGTTTGGTACTACTACTTTACCTTCTCCATCAGCACCTTCAAGAGATGGCGCTACAGTTTCATCGATTGGGATTACTACTGTTTTACCATTTACTTTAGTTGTTCCTGCTTTGAATACTGGTGTTTCTGATTGTTTTTCACCTTTTTCACCGATAGAAGTTACATCTTTTCCTGTTGGTGTTACTGGTAATACTACTGGAGTGTATTTAGCAGTAATAGGTGTTCCGTTCTTATCTTCACGTTTCACAGTCACACCTGTAGCTTGTCCTGTGAAATCTTTATTAGGAGTAAATGTTACTGTTCCATCTGGAGCTACTGTATAAGTTCCTTCGCCTTCGATAGTTACTGATTCTACAGGATCTCCTGTTTTCGGATCTACTAATTTAGCAGGCTTATCAGATAATTCTACAGTTTTTTCTACACCGTTAACTGTTGCTTTACCTGGGGTAAATTCTGGTTTGCCTTTTTGAGTAACACCTTGAACGTCTGTTGTAGTTGTATCTTTAGCTGTTGGTGTTACTGGTTTAACTGTTGGAGTGTATTTAGCAGTTACTTCTGTACCATTTTTGTCAGCACGTTTAACTGTTACTCCGCTAGCTTTACCTGTGAAGTTTGGTTCTGGAGTGAAGGTTACGACACCATTTTCATCGATAGTGTATGTTCCTTCGTTCGGAACTACTACTTTACCTTCTTCATCAGCACCTACTAATGTTGGTTTAACTGCAGGATCGATTTCGATCGTTACTGTTTCACCATTAACTGTTGTTTTACCTGGTGTGAATACTGGAGTACCAGTTTGTTTAGCACCTTGAATATCTTCTGAAATTGCATCATCTGATGTTGGTGTTACTGGTTTAACATTTGGTGTGTATTTAGCTGTTGCTGGAGTTCCGTTTGTATCAACACGTTGAACTTCTACACCTTTAGCTTGACCTGTAAATTGTGGTTCTGGCTTAAAGGTTACTGTACCATCTTCAGAAACTGTATATGTTCCTTCTCCTGGTACTGTTACTGATTTTTCGTCAGTTGGTTGACCAGTTGATGGATCAATCAATTTGGCTGGTACAGTCGTATCGATCGGAGCTTTTTCATGTCCTCCTGTGAATGTTGGAGTTCCAGTTTGTTCTTTACCTTGGGCACCTTCTGAAGTCGCTGCTTTTGCAGTTGGTTTAACAGGAGTGATATTTGGAGTGTAAGTTGTTGTTACAGCTGTTCCATTTTTATCTTTAGCTTGAACTGTTACTGGTTTAACTGCTCCTGTGTAAGATTTGTCTGTTGGAGTAAATACTGCAACTGGATCTTTACCTTCTTCTTTAACAAGAGTGTAGGTACCAATTTCTTTTCCATCTGGATTTTTTGCTGGAACTGAATCTACTGCTTGTCCATTTTCATCTAATAATGTGTAAGTTGTTGGATCGATTGCTACAGTTTCTTGTGTTTTAACTTTTGTCATTGGGTCTTCTACTTCAACTGTTCCACCTTTGAATTTAACGGCGTTACTTTGAGTTTGACCTTGAATGTCTGAAGTTACTGATGGTTCTGCAGTTGGTTTAGTACCGATTACTACCGCTGTGTACTTACCAAGTGCTGGAGTACCATTAAGTCAACACGTTTAACTGTTAATTCTGTACCTTTTCCTACAAATCCTTTTTCTGGAGTGAAGTGAACTGTTCCATCTGCATCTACCGTATAAGTACCTTCATTTGGAATTGTTACACTTGTTACTTCTTGACCAGTAGTTGGATCAATTAGTTTAGCTGGTTTAGTTTCATCGATAGCAACAGTTTTTTCTACACCGTTAACTTCCGCTTTACCACCGATGAAGTTTGGTCTTCCACTTTGTTCTTTACCTTGAACACCTGCAGTAAGAACTTCTGTTCCTTCTGGAGTTGCTGGCTTAACGACTGCTGTGTATTCTGCAGTAACTTTTGTTCCGTTCGTATCTTGACGTACTACTTTTAATGTTTTACCTTTCCATGGAATTGTGGGTCCGGAGTGAAGTGAACTGTTCCATCTGCATCTACCGTATAAGTACCTTTCATTGGAATTGTTACACTTTGTTACTTCTTGACCAGTAGTTGGATCAACAAGTTTAGCTGGTGTATTGTCATCCATTGGTACTTCTACTTCTTTACCATTGATTGTTGTTTTACCAGGTTTAAATTCTGGTTTACCGCTTTGAGGTGCACCTTGGATATCTTCTGTGAATGTGTTGATACCTTCTGGAGTCACTGGTTTAACTGTTGGTGTGTAAGTAGCTGTAGTTGGAGTTCCATTCGCATCTTTTGCTTGAACTTTCGCTGGTACTGGGGTACCTACGAAGTCTTTGTTCGGTGTGAATGTTACTTTACCTGTTGTTGGTTCGATAGTGTATGTACCAACTGTGTTTCCTTTAGCGTCTTTGGCTGGAATTGATGTTTCCTCAATTGGGTTTCCAGTCGCTGGATCAACTAATTTAGCAGGTTGAGTCGCATCAATCTTCATAGGGATTTTGTCATCACCTGGTGTAAATGTAGGTGTACCCTCTTGAGGTTGTCCTTGCGCACCTTCAGTTGCTGTTGGAGTTCCTGTTGGAGCTACTGGAGTAATGTTTGGAGTGTAAGTTGTTGTTACTGGAGTTCCATTTGTATCTTTAGCTTGGATAGTAACTGGTTTAACTTCTCCTGCATATGTTTTATCTGTTGGTGTGAATACTGCAGTTGCTTTACCATCTACCACTTTAAGTGTGTAAGTACCGATAACAACTCCTGCTGGGTTTTTAGCTGGTACTGACTCTGCTGGAGTTCCAGTTTCATCTAATAGTTTGAATGAAGTAGTATCGATTGGTACTTCTTTTTCAACACCGTTGATAGTTGTTTTACCAGGTTTGAATGTTACTTCTTTAGATTGTTCTACACCTTGAATGTCTGTTGTATCCGCTGGTTCTGCAGTTGGTGTTACACCTACGATATTTGGAGTATAAGTTGTTTTAACAGTTGTTCCATTTTCATCTTCAGCTTGAACATTCGCTGGGACAACTTTACCTTTGTACGCTTTATTGGTTGGTGTAAATGTTACTGTGTTTGTCGCTGGGTTAATTGTGTATTCCCCAACTTTGTTTCCATTTTCATCTTCAGCATCTACTGGAGTACCTGCTGCAACTTTGTTTCCTTGTTTATCAAGAAGAACTGCTGAGTTTTCTTTAATTGCTACTGATTTTTCAGTACCTTCAATCGTTGCTTTACCAGGTGCAAATGCTACAGTTCCTGATTGTACTGCACCTTGAATGTTTGAAGAATCTGCTGGAGTTGCTGTTGGTTTCACTCCTACGATTGATGGAGTATATTTTGTTTCAACTTTCGTTCCGTTGTTGTCTTCTGCTTGAACTTTTACAGGTACTACTGGTCCTACATAAGTTTTGTCTGTTGGTGTGAAGGTTACAACACCTGTTGTCGCATCCACAGTGTATTCCCCAACTTTGTTCCCCTTAGGATCTAATGCTGGTACAGCTCCCTGAGCTTCTGTTCCATCTGCAGTCAATAATTTTACAGAACCTGTTTTAATTGGTACTGCTGTATTTCCTGCTGTGAATGTAGGTGTTCCTGTTTGAGTTTCACCTTGGATTCCTGTTGAAGTAGCTGGATCAGCTGTTGGTGTAACTGGTGTGACTTCAGGGGTGTATGTTGTTGTCGCTGTTGATTTAACAGCTTCTCCATTTTTATTAACCCCAACTGGTGCAGTCAAGGACACACCAATCCCTTTAGCTTTTCCTTTGAATTGTGGTTCTGGTTGGAATGTTACTTCACCTGTTTCAGGATTGATTGTATAAGTTCCTTCTCCATTAACCGTAACGGTCTTAGCATCTGTAGGAGTTTTTGTTACTGGATCAATTAGTTTTGCAGGGTCCGCTGCACTTGGCTTGATAATCACTTCTTTGTCTGTTCCTGCATCCGTTTTGAATACTGGAGTTTCTTTTTGCTCTTTACCTTGAACATCAATAGAAGTTTTTGGCTCTGCTGTGATTGTTTTTGGAGTTACTGTTGGGATGTAACGACCATCCATAGAACCTTTAACAGTTAATCCAGCCAATTGAACTTGATCACTAATTAAGTTTAATTGGTCTTTATTTTCTCCTTCACCACCAACGATTTGGCGTCCTTCATTACCCCAACCTGTTGTATTACCATTCGCATCCGTACGACGAATTGTAATACCATCCGCTGTACCTACGAAGTTAGCATCTGGAACGAATTCTACATTTACGTCTTTTCCATTGTCAGTAATTTTATATTTACCTTGACCTTGAACGACATAGTATCCATCTACCAACTCAGTATCTTTTACTAACGAACCATCTGCTTTAACAATTTGTGATTTCACAGATGTATTAATAGTATTGATTTCACTAAAGTCATAGTTAATTTGTCCATATGCATTGAATTGCACTTTTGCATTTTGTGTAGCACCTTGAATTCCACGTGTCTCTTCTTTTGTACCACGAGGTGGAATCGTTTGTTGAATTTGGAAATCTTCCACTTCTCCAGAATATGCAATTCCTGTTGGAGTTGTGATATCAGCCTTATCTAAAGCAATACGAAGACGTGTAGCAAGCTTAGTTTGAGTCGTATCTACATTTTGAACATTAGTAGTCCAAGTTAGTGTGACTTTTCCTTCTCGAGTTACTTCTGTAGGCGTTGCAGCTTCCCCTTCATCAAACTTACCATTTCCATTAAAGTCAATCCATCCATTAACCCATGCTGATGATGCACCATCTAAGTGAGCATCAAATGTCATAGAATATGTGTTATCGTTAACTTTATGCAATGTGTAGTTGTCATTAACTTGTACTCCATCACCCATTAATTGACGAGCGCCTTCATCAGCTGCACCATCTCCATGATTGTCATCATATTTGAATGCAGTTGTTTTATCAATTGGCGTTGTACGTATATCTATATCTGGAGCTACAGAACCTAAGTACGGTTGGTTTTGACCATTTGATTTAGAAATAGAGTGGGCTACACGTCCGTATGAAGCTGGTGCATCTCCTTCATCTAATACCATGAATCCAAGCATAGATCCTTGTTGTCCTGATGAAAAAATATACATTCCTATATTTTTAGCATTACGAGTCATTACTAACGGCGTAGAGAAACCTGAAGTACGGTGAGTTGATACAGGTCCAAAAAATTTGTGTTCCTAAACCATCTACATGGTATTTACCATCGGCTGCTTTCATAGCAATAACAGTATCCGATGTCACAGTTGTATTAAAGAAACCTGCTGCTTTGTCTTTTCTGAAGGGCTCGAATGCTGGTTTTCCTGAACCTTCAACTGTATTGTTAACCCCAAGTTGATTTCCACTTTGTCCGTGTCCTGCTGAAGCTAATGTTCTTTTTTCATAAGTTTCTGCTGTATAAGAACGCACTGTTGTATATTGAGGGTTAGGTCCAGCATTTGATAATTCAGAAACTAACTCAAAACCATCTCCATCTGTTTTATAGATTTCAATTTCAGATGAACCAGCTTCTTCTCCAGTTAAGAATACAACGTTTGCTGGTACTTCTTTCCCATTTAGAGTAGCTTTAACAGAGAATTCCACCCCTACGTTAGCTCCGTTTTGAACAGAACGAATTACTGTTTTACCTTTAGTATCCATTCCGTTTGTTTTAGCAACGGAGTAACTTCCTTGAGCTTCTACTTTTACTTCTGCTGGTTTTCCATCTTTATATAAGTTTTGAGCGTTAGGATCATATCCTGCTCCACCACGTTCTTTATAGACGTCTGTTGAGTTAAATGGTGCTAGTTTAGTAACTGTTAATGTTACTTCATATCCTGGTGAAATTACTTGAGTAAATGTTGTTCCTACTTGAAGAGTATCTCCTGCACCAAGATTTTTTACAGTTGCGTCTCTGTTAGCAATATCAAACCATTTGATTTGTTTAGTCAAACGAGCCGTATTTTTATCTTTATATTTTTCCCAGTGTCTTGCTTGTTCTTCTTCAGAAAGCGGTGGTTCTGCAACTGTATCTGCAATATCAGCTAAGACATATGAGAACTTACCATCACGGCCAATTCCTGCCTTTTTCAATTCGTTGTAAACTGCAAGGATTGATTCGTTGAGGCGTTCCAATTGAGCATCTACTTGCTCTTTAGTTACACTCTCATCAGCTAGGATAGCTTTTGTTTCAGCAAGAACAGCTTGGTTTTTAGCAACTGCTGCTGTAACTGCTGCCTTATTTTCTTCTTTGGCGTCAGCCTTAGCAAGTTCAGTCTCAGCTAATTTGTTAGTTACTTCAGCTTCTGATAATACTTGTGTTAATTCTTTTTTAGCTTCTTTAACTTCTGGTGTTTGTTTTGCTTCAGATTTTGCTTTTTCTTCTGCTTTTTTCTCTTCAACTTTAGCTGTTACTCCTGCTGCTTGAGCTTCTGTAACTACTGTGCTTAATGCTTCTACTGTTTGCACTTGTGCATCTACTTCTTCTTGAGTAGCGACATCGTTAGCTAATACTGCTTTAGCTTTTTCTAATGCTTCACGAGCTGCACTTAGTACTGCTTGATCTGCATCTGGAGCTGATTTAATATTTCTTTCTAATGTTGCAACACTTGCTTCAAGGATAGCCTTGTTTACTTTCTTAGCTTCTACTGCTTTTACTTCAGTTTTTGCTTCTGAAGCTTTTACAGTTTCTGCTGTTTCCGCTTTAGCCTCAGCCTTTTCCTTATCATCTTGACCAGAAGCAGTTGCTGAAATAGTTGTTTCAGCTGATTGTACTTCAGTCGCTGATACCGCGCCGTTTCCTAGGAACATTAAACCAGCAGCAATTGCTACTGATGCTGCTCCAAAGCTGTATTTACGAATACCGTAACGAATGTACTTCTCCGTTCTAAAATCTTGTTGTTTGCCTTTCATTGAGACTCATAACCTCCTTTAAAATTTTATTAGAATGTTGAGACAAATAAAAGAGCCCCCCCCTTAAATATTTTTGCAATATTAAGAGTATAATATCATGAATGAGAAGTGCTCAATATTTATTAACATCTCTTAAATTATATCATTATAAAATTTATAATACAAGTTTTATGATTGGAAATAATTACTTTTATAAATGAAATGATTCTGATATTTTAAAAAATCAACCTAGAATAATTATAAAATAAAGTAATTTAAGAACATTTTTCTAATTTTCAGCTCATTTATTCTTATTTTACATCTAGATGGAATTATTTAAGGTAAATCAATAAACATTTTTACAATATAGTTCGTATTTTTTATCTATCCGGACAAATATAATCTATTGACTATATTTTTATAGTTTATTCAGATGTTTTCAATCAAAAAAATGCTGACAAAATGAAATACTTATAAAATTTTATCAATTTAAATTTTTGCAAAGGAATTGTATAAAATGATGAGTTTAGCTAGTATCTTTATTTTGTTTGTAACTTCAACATCCAAATCTTTATAAACACGGATCATTTCGTGATACTCAGTGAAAGTCAAACAGAGATTCAAAAACTAGTAGCAGGCTACTGAAAATAGTGATCTGAGTTTGCGGTTAAAACACATGAAATCAACCTCGTATCTCTAACAAGAAAAAAAACAAAACTAGTCAAAAAGTTTTCCTGAGCCTACAATCATTAGAAAGCAACATCACTAGTATTCTGAAAAATAGCTATAGTACTTCATTTATATAAATCATGTTTCACACCTTACAGAGCATGACGTACAACTAGTTCCATAATCGAAAAAAACCAATGATTTTTTACATCATTGGTTTTCTACTGGATTAATCTATCAGAAAAACTCTAATTAGTCTTCTTTTTTCTTACTAGCTACTAGACCAAATCCGCTTAATACTCCAAGAAGTCCAAGCGATGCGAGGCTAGCATTAGCTTCTGTACCTGTGTTAGGCAACTCTTTTTGACCTTCAACATATTTAGGTGCTTCTGGTTGTTTTGGTTGCTCAGCTACTGCTGGTTTTTCAGGACTTGTTGGCTCTTGTGGAGAAACTGGTCGTACTGGTTGACTTGGCTCAACTGGAGTTTGGGTTGGAATCTTGCGATAAACATGACGAACATTACCATTGACGTCTTTTTCTGTTTTCACTAATTCATAACCTGAAAACTCCTTGCTTGGTTGTTCTCCGTCTTCTTTAGGAATGATTAATTCTCCGTTTTCATCTACATAAGTTGTGATAATCTTGTATTCGAATGGAGTTGGGGTTGGGCTTGGAGCTGGCGTTGGTTTTTCTACTTTTTCGTAGATGTGTTCCACGTCACCATTTGGTAATTTCTTAGTCTCTACGAAGCGGTATTCTGGGATGTCTTTCTTATCTACAGATCCACTTTCTTTTGGTTTGATTTCATTACCATCTTTGTCTTTGAAGAACGTTGTTACTTTTTCGTAAACGTGTTCAACATCTCCAT
>CAKMOM010000008.1:0-35991 GCA_927910965.1 uncultured Streptococcus sp. | reverse complement strand
AGATTTCTTTTTTCTGCTAACAGCAAGATTTATTCTTTACGTGTTTAGTATACACCTTGTGAAAAACGCTTTCAATATCTGGTGTACACTTAGATTTTAGTTTCGATATGAATTTTGAAATGTTTATGGCTTGAAAGTAGTTTCAGAAACAAACCATCCTATTGGTATTTTGCGAAAATTTTCTCCATCAATCCAGTCTGAATAAAGACCAAGAGTCCAAACCCAAAAAGCAGAAAGGCTGAGCCACCTAAAAGTAAACTGAAGGCGGACAGATAAAGAACCATCACAATAAGAAAGAGAATGGCGAACATGAGGAAGAACCAAGGAAAGTTAAAACTTGCCAAGATAAGTCCTTTTTGTAAGACTTCTTTCCAAGTCAAATCATAGCGTGCAGCGATGGGATAGCTAGCCAACATCACGATAGTGAGGAAGATCAGAATTCCTAGACAGATAGCTTTTACCATTGGAAAGGCATAGCTGTCTGACCCAAGAAGAGATAGAGATCTAGAATGCTTAATGAGACAATGCCCAACTCAAGCAGACCTAACTGAAGACCTAGTTTCAGATTTTGCTTGAAAGCTCTTAGATAGATTTTAAAGACAGGTACACGTCTGCTCTTCTTAATCTCAAACATAGTCTCGTAGAGGCTAATTTTAGCTACTCCAATCGTCACGATGGGCAAACAAGTGATGACAAAAAGAAGATTGGCTGTCACGATATCCAAGACCTTCTCACTAAAACGCATGAGAAAGTTATCTGTATCAAATGCTGCCTTGATAAGGCTTACTCCTTTTTGTGACATATTTGCTCCTCCTGATTTTTTAATCAATTAAAATTTTAAAGAGATATTTGCGAACCTTCTCTTCCATACCTGCATAGCCATTTGGCTGATGTGGTTCTCCTGGGAAGAAAATCGCAAAATTGTGATAACCCAACAAGAGTGGGTAGTGTTCATGACAATGAACAAAGCCAATGTCACTCGCTTCGTCGAATGCTACTGCCTCGTCTTTGATACGTGAACCGTAGCTAGAATATTCATGTCCTTCTACCAGCAAATGCAAATCTGCATAGTTCTTATGGTATTCAAATTGATCATTTTCAGCTTGATTGAGGACATTTTCCTGAACAACTAGAAAGACCTTGTCCCCGTCAATCTCATACTTACCTAGTTCAAATGAATCTTTACGATGTTGATAGAGATAGTTGATAGCCTTATCTAGATTGGGATGAATTCCTTTGTAAAAGGTGATGTTTTTCAAATCGTCAAAAATCATACTCTTTCCTTCGTTTCTGATAGTTAACTAAAATCATTCTTAAGTTTATAAGTGTCTAACAAAATCTCTATGGTAAGCAAATACCCAACATTTTGTAGACACTTATAACTCTGTATTTTCATAGCATATCAAGACCACTTCCGCAATCTTGATATATTAAATTACTTTTCTTAACCTTTGACAGCTCCCATAGTAATACCTTGAGTAAAGGATTTTTGGAAGACAAGGAAGACTGTTACGATTGGAACTGCTGCAAGAGCGGCACCCGCCATGATCAAACCATAGTTGGTTGCCATTTCAGCCTGCATGGTCGCAACTCCAAGTGAGATAGTCAAGTTTTGACGTGAAGTCAACATTACCAACTGCATGAAGTAGTCGTTCCAAGTATTGATGAAAGTAAAGATTGCAAGGGCTGCAAATCCTGGTTTCACAATTGGGAAGGCTACGCTCCAGAAGGTACGAATCTCACCACAACCGTCGATTTTAGCTGATTCAAGCAACTCTGTAGGGATATTCTCACTGAACTGTTTCATGAGGAAGACCCCGAATGGCCATCCAATCAAAGGCAAGATAACTGCCCAAAGAGTGTCATGGATTCCCATGAAGTTGACGATACGTACCAATGGTACAAGGACAACTTGTTTTGGAAGCGCCATAGCAGCGATAAAGATAGCAAATAGAATGCGTTGCCCATAGAAACGTTTTTTAGCCAATACATAACCTGCTAGAGATGAGGTCGCACAGACTAAGAACATAGTTACAAGTGAGATAAATACTGAGTTCCACATCCACTGCAAGGCAGGGTTTTGCACCATAAGTTGTTGGAAGTTTTCCATGGTTGGCATTTTAGGGAACCACTGTGGTGGAATAACGATTGTATCAGGTTGTGACTTGAAGGCACCTGTCAAAATCCAGTAGAACGGAAAGATGAACAGCACGGTCAACAAGAGCAAGATAATAGTTGAAATAACAGTGAAAGCTGTTAAAGGTTTCTTTTGTGTAGATTGCATAGCTGTCTCCTTTCTTTAATATTCTACGTCGTTTCCAAGTACTTTAAATTGAACAAAGCTTACGATAGCGATCATCACTGCCAAGAAGACGCCGATAGTGTTTGCATAGCCGTATTCTGTCAATTGGAAGGCTTTTTCGTAAAGGTAGTACATAAGTGTACTTGTTGAGTAGTTTGGACCACCAGATGTCAACAACTGAATCAAGGCGAAACACTGGAATGAGTTGATTGTTGTAATGATTGCGATGTAAAGTGTTGTTGGAAGGAGGCTAGGCCATTTAATCTTCCAGAAAACTTGCAATTCAGTCGCACCATCAACCCGAGCTGCTTCTACCAATGAATTGTCGATATTTCCCATCGCTGCGATATAAAGGATAATCGGCTGACCAACAGATGTAGTCAAAAGGATAATCATAATCGCCATCAAAGCCCAGTTTTTATCTCCCAACCAAGAAATGTTTTGGCTGATGATATGGCTTGACTTAAGGACAAAGTTTAGAATCCCTGATAGTGGGTCATAAATCCATTTCCAAACAACTGTTACGGCAACACTACCTGTTACAACAGGAAGGAAGAAGACGAAACGGTAGAAGGATCTGGCAATGGCATTTTGATGATAGGTCTGAGATGCTACAAAGAGCGAGAATAGAACAACAACTGGTACAGATCCAATAACCAGAATAACGGTATTGATCAAAGACTTCATAAAGACAGGGTCTTTAAACATGCGAACATAGTTGTCCAAGCCAACAAACTCAAATTTAGTCATTGAGTAGTTAAAGAAACTTGTAATGAATCCCATAATCATAGGAGCCAATACAAAGATGACAAAGAAGAATAATACTGGTGCTAGGAAAGCGTAGGAAATCACTGTTTCCCGCATACGAATTTTATTGACTTTCACAGTCGGCACCTCTCTTTCACAAATAGAATATTTTGGATTTTCTTAAACTGTTTTAAAATCAAAATGAAATTTTTTAAGATTCGCTTATGTAAGAACTTCATTTTAATTTCGTGACAGTTCCTTACATTTCAAACAAAATCCTCCCTTTTCTTACATAGACGTTGCACAGGGAAAAGGGAGGAGTCAATCTGATTTAGTGCTTATTGTTTTGTAGCTTTTTTTAATTGTTTCGTTAGCTTTTTCAGTGAAGGCTTTCAAAGCATCCGCTGGTTTCTCGTCACCATTTGATACAGATTGTAACATTGGGAACCAAAGTGTTCTCATTTCAGCAAAACCATTAATAGTGTTGTAGTATGGTGAGTAGTATTTAGTCCAACCACTGATTGTTTCCATACGTTTGTCATCATAAAGTTTGCCAAATGAAGTACGAACTGGGAAGGCACCTGTACGAACAACGTCTTTTGGACCCCATTCTTTGTCATCTGCGATGAATTGAACGAATTTCTTAGATGCTGCAACTTTCTTGTCGTCTTTGTTGTTGAATACTGCAAATCCATTTACAAGGTATTCAAGAGCTGGTTTACCTGAATCTGATGGGAATGGTACTTCTACCACTTCTACTTTACTTGCTTCCAAGAGTTTAGCTTGGATACCGTTTTGAGCTGGCGCCCAAAGGATTGTGTATGAAGTTTGACCGTTGGCAAAGTTTTGGATATCTGCTCCACCGTCAAATTGTGAACCATTGTTCAACAAACCGTCTTTAATCCAGCTAGCTGCTTTTTCAAGACCTTTGACAAATTTAGGATCATCAGTTGTATATTTTGTTACATCTTTGTCTGTTACAGAACCGCCGTAAAGGTTAGAGATGAAGGCACGTGTTCCTTGGTCTCCCCCTTGACCAGAACTGAACAATGAACCTGGTGTATAGCCTTTGTCTTTGAGTGCTTTCAAAACTTTTTCAAAATCATCAGTTGTCCAACCTTCTTTTACAAGGTTTGCAACTCCAGCATCTTCCAACATTTTCTTGTTCATAGCCATGTAGAATGGTGCTGAACTGATTGGATACATGTAAGCTTTATCTCCAGCCTTACTTGCTTGTACGATATTTTCGTTGTTAACATCTTTGACGAATTCGTCTGTGAAGAGGTCGTTCAACTCAGCCAATTTACCGTTTTTACCGTATTGGATGATACGCCCTGGTGCGTCAAAGAGTACGTCTGGCGCTGTTCCTGCTTCGATAGCTGTTGTGATTTTTTCAGGACCTGACTTGAAGTCAATGGTTTCCAATTTCACTTTTACATCTGGATTTGCTTTTTCAAACGCTTCGATAATTGATTTTTCATATGTTCCAACACCGTCACCAGTTTTTTCTTGAGTGAAGACTGGGAATGCCCACCAAGTGATTTCTGTTTTTCCGCTATCGCCACCAGATTTTCCAGCATCTTTACTTCCGCCAGAATTTCCACATGCAGCAAGGCCAAGAATCGCAGCACCCGCAAGTACTGTACAAGCTAGTTTTCTAAATTTCATTTGTATTCTCCTAATTGATAAGCGTATCCATATTGGATAATGAGTAAGATTGCATTTGTATACGTTTTCATTTTATCCGACGCATCCACCACTCTCCTCTGTTTTTTATTAAGTCAGTAAGTACTTATACTCTTCGAAAATCTCTTCAAACCATGCCAGCTTCGCCTTGGCGTACTCAAGTATAGCCTGCGCCTAGCTTCCCAGTTTGCTCTTTGATTTTCATTGAGTATTAATCATCTACACCTAAAATTTCATTAATACTATTTTTATATAAGATTGCTTTTGCTCCATATATTGCTTGAATACCACCCTTCACTTCTAAGACATCAACTGCACCAATTTGTTTTAAAAGTGCTTTATCAACTTGATGAACTTCTTTTACAGCTACACGTAAACGTGTCACACAAGCATCTACATCTTCTATATTATTTGATCCACCCAACGCTCTGATAATTTGTAGGCTATCCTGTTTTAAATGATCTGCAGTATTTGAAGTTGAATCTGTGGATTCAGAAATTTCTTTAGAATCTACTTCTTCTCCTCGTCCTGGCGTTAGAACGTTGAATTGAGTAATGAACCATCTAAAAACAATATAATACAGAACACTCCAAATAAGTCCAAATGGAATCTGAAGAACCCAATTCGTTTTAGCGTTCCCCTGCAAAATTCCAAATAAAGTAAAATCGATTACACCTCCTGAGAATGTGTTTCCTATTGAAATATTTAAGACGTCTGCAATAAAGAAGCTGACACCATCAAGGAATGCGTGTACAACATATAGAACCGGACTGACAAATAGAAACATAAATTCAATTGGTTCTGTAATACCGGTAATAAAGATGTTAAAGCAACTCCAAAAAACAGACCCGCGTATTTTTTACGACGATTTTTAGGAACACTATGGTACATCGCTAAACAGGCAGCCGGTAAACCGAACATCATTGTTGAGAAACGACCTGCAAAAAACCTTGTTCCTTCTGTAAATAATCCAGAATGAGTCGGGTCGGCTAATTGAGCAAAAAATATTTTTTGAGCTCCAACCACTGTTTGTCCTGCAACAGTTTCAACACCACCAAGTTCAGTATACCAAAACATAGGGTAAATCATATGATGTAAGCCTACTGCTCCAGAAAGTCTCATTAAAAATCCATATAGAAAAGTTCCAATTGGACCCGCCTGAGAAATATATCCACCTGTAGAAACAAGAAGTTGTTGAAAAGGTGGCCAAATAACAAAGAAGACAAAGCCAATTAAGATAGAAGAGAACGATGTAACAATAGGAACGAAGCGTGAACCCCCAAAGAATCCTAAAGCGGAAGGTAATTGAATATTGTTATATCGATTGTGCAAATATACGGCAACTATTCCGACAACTAATGCTCCAATAACTCCAGTATCAATTGCAGATCCTTCTGCCATAAAAAAGTTTTACCAGAGCTTTAATCGTTGCAGTCATAACTAAGTAACCAGTTACTCCTGCTAGCGCAGCGGTTCCTTTATCTCGTTTCGCTAAGCCAATACATAATCCCACACAGAGAAGTAGTGATAAATTACTGAATACAACCTCTCCTGCAGAGCTCATTACTTGGAATATTGATTGAAAAAAACTATTGTCTAGTATTGGATAAGTTGCTATCGTGGTTGGGTTTGAAAGTGCACCACCAATCCCCAAAAGTAGACCTGCTGCAGGAAGTATAGCTATAGGTAACATAAAAGCTTTTCCAACTTTTTGTAAAACTTTAAACATAAAATTCCCCCTTACATCTTATTTGAGACCAGCAACGAAGCGTTCTGTAATCTCTTTTGGTCTAGTAATAGCGCCACCTACAACAATGCCTCGCACTCCATATCCAAGGATTTGTTTGGCTTGTTCTGGTGTATGAATTTTCCCTTCTGCAATGACATCTACGCCAGCATCACAAAGTTTTTTGATCAATTCAAAATCGGGACCATCCACTTTTGGACTGTAAGATGTGTATCCTGATAAGGTTGTTCCGACAAAGTCAATTCCTGCTTCAACAGCTGCCAATCCTTCATCGAAAGTACTTGTATCAGCCATCAAGAGCTGGTTAGGATATTTTTCCTTAACCTGACGAATGAACTCTTGAATCTCCAAACCATCGTAGCGTTCACGCTTGGTACAATCCAGAGCAATCACCTCGATGTCCAGTTCTGCCAATTCATCAACTTCTTTCATGGTAGCCGTGATGAAGGGTTCTTGTGGCGGATAATCTCGTTTGATAATCCCGATAATCGGAAGTTTTGTAACCTCCTTGATTTCCTTGATATCGCGAACACTATTTGCTCGGATACCGACTGCTCCACCTTGCTCAGCCGCTTTGACCAGCAAGGGAATGACTCCTCCCGCTTCTGTATAAAGCGGTTCGTGAGGAAGGGCCTGACAAGAAACGATGATTCCATCTTTGATTTGTGCAATCAAGGCTTCTTTAGTAATCTGTGGCATCCTCTTTCCTCCTTTTCCTTGTTCTTATGAGGTCATTATATATCATTTATTAAGCGCTTTCAATACTTTGTGATAGAATAGATTTCAGTTTCAAAAGTATTTTATAGAACAGCTGTTTCTGAAAGTAGTTTCAGAGAATTACGATTCCAATATTCTATAGAAATTTATTGTATCTATTAATCTGTTGAGTAGACCTATCTTTTTAAAAAGTGTATAATAAAAAACAAATATAATGATTGGATGCGACTGCTAATGGACGAACTAAAAAAGGTTATTACAGATTTAATTGGCAAAGATACTCTAAGTTCTTTCCTTCAACAATTTCCTAACTATTTTCCAATTATACAAAATAATCCCTATTTTTCAAATATAACTACAGGATTAATTATCAATACTATTTGGCAAGCTTTTCAATATAAAAATAATGATTTTAAGATTAATGATGTTATTTTAGAGGAAAAACACGTTCAGAAAAAAGACATAAAAGCTTCAATACCTCTAAGAAATTATTCATCACTTTCGAAGGGGAATCATACTTTTCCATATTTCGCTTTCTCAGAATAGGTAATCTTCAATTTACTATAAATCAAAACACAAAATTGAAAAGTGTGAAATTAATTTATTCAATAGATGACCAACTTGAAAAGATTGATAATATTGAAAATTTGACTAATGTACTTAAATTTGAAAAATTAAAGCAAAAAAGTAGAAAAAATGAAAAAATTTTTCATTCTGATTGCCCATTAGTATTCTCTTCTGAAAATAAAATTTCGATTTAAAAATTTTTCTTGTTTGTGTAGACACAGGAAAAAAAGGTTATGATTGCTTTATCATCCAAACATTCCAAGCTGCACTATTTGAGTATTTCGTATTATGTGAAATCAATTCCAATTTAGAATTTGAAAATTTCAAAATTATTTTTCCTACGTATTCATTAAAAAATAGATTTAAAATGCAACATAGAATTATACGGTTAGATAATTTGGATTCACTAGTAGATGATTTTATCATTGATGGTAATTCATATAAAACTGGTGTACATACGCTTCATTTTAAAAATTTTGTAAAATTTTTTTACGATGCATATAACTTTCAACAATGTGACTAATTTAAAAAGAGGTAAGGTTATTTTATTCCCATTACCTCTTTCTATTTTTACAAAGCCAAATGATTAAAATTATTCTCTTATTCTTCTCTCTTTTTCCCCATTGCAAACAATCCAAGGAAGAAACCTATTAGTCCTAGGGAGGTAAGGACTACATTCTCCTTCTCCCCTGTACCAGGAAGTATCTGCTGAGCAAGAGTTACAGGAGAATCTGCTCCCTTATATTCTGCAAATTCATGTACAGCTACATCGGCTACATTCGTACCAACTTTGTACCTAGGGATTTCATGAACTGCTGTCTCCGCACCATTCACGCCACCTCTAAAATCTGGCTTAGCTACTGTAGGGGCTGGAGAATCTCCTAATGTGGATAGAACACCGCTGTACTCTGGAACTTCTGTAACAAGTGATTCGTCTCCGTTCACTCCGCCTGTAAAGGCATACTGTTCAACTGTTGGAGCCAATTCTTCTCCTGAGCTTGATAATGTATCACCCATATACTCTGGCTTAGCTACTGTAGGAGCTGGAGAATCTCCTAATGTAGATAGAACACCGCTATACTCTGGAACTTCTGTAACAAGAGATTCGCTTCCATTCACTCCGCCTGTGAAGTCTGGCTTATCTACTGTAGGAGCTGCAAAGTCACCAGATGTACCTAAAATACCAGAATCTTCTTTTCCACTATCTTTTTTTGGATCTAATTTCCCAGCTAAATCCTTATCCGAATCCTTCTTAGAAGGTTCCACTTCTTTATCTTCCACATAGACAGGATCTTTTGGTTGACCCTCAATATAAGAACGAACCCAATCCAGCTGCTCTTTTGATAAGACTAAACCACCACTGCGGCTTCCTACAACACCATTTTGGTGAACTCCAATTAAAGCACCTTTATCATTATAAAGACCACCACCAGACGCTCCAGGTTTCGTACCTCCATAGCTAATTCCCTCTATTCCAGAACCGAAGTCTGTAGTTCCTACTACTTTGCTATCTAAAACTGGACTTAGCTTGTTATCTGGAAAACCATAGACCGAAACTGAATTCCCCTCTACAACTTTTGAAGATTGTTTTACAACCTCTACAGGAGTTACTCCTTTTACCTCTTCTTTTAATCGAACCAAAGCTAAGTCATTTTTAAATCCAAATACTGAATCTTTCTTATTCCAATAAACAATATCATCATCTGAAAAATTCACAGACAACCCATTCGGTAAAGTTGCTTTATACACTGTATTGGTACGACCAGATTTAGTAACTACCTCAGAACCTTTAACTGTTAAGAAATTATGAGCGACTGTTAACACCAAATTTGGTGCAATTAAAGTACCTGACCCCGACCCATCTGGCGTTTGAATATGCGTTGTAGCATAGAAATTTTCTGAGCCATTCGGAGCTTGTAATACCTCTTTACTAGGCACAGGTAAGTTCGATTTACCACTCAAATCAACCTTTCCAACTTCAGTTCTTGCAAAATCCGAAGAAGAGGTAGATGGAGGAGTTATCGAATCTACTACCGCTCTTATAATTGTATTACCTAAAGCTAACTTACTGACATAGTCATCAGACCAAGTAGTATCACTTGCTAGTTTGTTAATTGACACTCCGTTATAGGATACCACTTTAGCTGTTGGGGAAGTTGCTATTAACTGTTTGAAGTCTGGATTTTGTCTTAAATGAAAATTCAAGCCACTTCCAACGGGACCTTCCTGAACAACCTTATCTGAAATCAAGCGAGTTCCTTTAGTATCTTCCACTCGAAGTAGAACACGACCTTTTTCTTCACCTTTTACTAAAGTAGCTCGACCTTTTTCATCAAAACTATACAAAGCACCATCAATCTCAGATTCTACATCTTTTAAAGCTATATGATTTTCATCATAGTAGTAACGGTTTGCACCATCTATATACCAACCCTTTATACCATATTTATCAATCATAGAACGAATCCAAGCTCTGTGCTTGTCCGTAAAAATCGTACCACCCCCAATACGCTCACTCTCAGGGGCGCTTGAAGTATTGGTTCCGTGCTGGTGGATACCGACTACTTCTCCCTTATCATTAAACAAAGGAGCACCTGAAAAACCTCCTAAAGCTGAGGAGTGATAAGTGACTGCACCACTCTCTTTATTGACACTGCTCACAGTTGTTGAGACTGAATAAGCCTTACCATCTTTCAATCGAGCTTTATTTTCTTTACTTAAATTTGGAGTAGAAAAATCATTGGGATATCCGACCATAGTGATGCTATCACCCGTAGAAACCTCTTATCACTCAACTCTCTTGGAGAGTCCTCACCTCCCGTCATAGCTTCTACAGGCTTTTTAGTAACTACTACCGCTAAGTCATTACCATATTCTTTACCAAAATTCTTCTCATCATACAAATGAATAGAGTCTTTTTCAAGAGACTCGGATACCCCTGATGTGGGTACTTTGTTACTCTTCTCTGTTTCTGAGTTCATCACAACATAACTACGAGCAGACTCTCCACCACGTAAGACCGCAGACTTGTCTTCTTGATTTTTATCATAGTAATTATGAGCTACTGTCACCATGACATTTGGCGCTACAAAGACACCACTACCAGAAGCCGTTTGTTTTCCACTTGTTCCGCTATCATAAGTGGTGTAAGTCATAGCAACACCTTCTGCAGATTTACTATGAACATCCACATCTTTTATATCGTTACCACCCTGAATAACATCAGCAGCAACGACTCCACCACCAATAACTGGTAAGTCTGGTGCAGCTAATCCAATCACTGCAGATAGTGTCAAACAACCAACCAAACCATAAGCTTTGGATTTACGAAATTTTCCCAAACCTTTTAAACATACAAACATGCATTACCTCACTTTAACTTTCAAAGTTAATTTATCCAAGTATATTCTAAAAAATAAAATATTACAGTTTCCATTAGCATAACACTCTCTACTTTGATTCTTACAATAAAAATAGCTATAGATTATTTTGTTGCTTTACAAATGCTATTTAAGTACTGTATCTCCAGGAATATAGTTTTTTATAAGATATTATCCTAATCAGAAAAACTAAGTTATACATAAACTTATATATAAATGTTCATTTGTAGCCAAACTGTATATTTTCTTATAAATTATAACATATTTCACAGACGCTTTCCAATGTATTGAAATAGCTTATACCCAACTAGATAGAAAATGAATTGTTTGACACCACAGCCCAGAAAAAAACTCATACTCAATAAAAATCAAAGAGCAAACTAGGAAGCTAGCCGCAGGCTACTCAAGACACTGTTTTGAGATTACAGATAAAGCTGACGTAGTTTGAAGAGATTTTCGAAGAGTATGAATTTCAAAGTATATATGAACTAGAATATTTGCTAACTAGATTCTGTACAAAAAGAGAGCTACTGGGCTCTCTCATTTATCATTTTACATACTTAAAAGGAATCTCACTACCACACAGCCAGTTGTAGACTTGATCATTAACAAATACATTCATGGCTTCGTGGGCATACTCAGGCATGATGCGATAGGCTTTATCGCAGGTCAGACGGTTGTAAATCGCAAATTGGGTAATAGGATAGCAAACATCGTCGTCCAAGCCCGTAATCATCTTAACCTCACCCTTGATACGATGGGCAAGATTTTTCACATCTATATAGTCCAGGGTCGACATGATTTCCTCCTCAGTTTCATGGAAGGGGTCGTGAAACTTGAAATAACGGAAAAGTTCGTCGTAAGCTTCACTGGTATTGCCAATCTCAAGCACTCGTCTGAAGTCTGACAAGAAAGGATAGATGGCAACAGTTTTCTGAATCCGAGGATTGAGCGCTGCCGCAACCAAGGCTAGAGCCCCTCCTTGTGAAGCACCATAGCTAGAAAGACGCTCCTCATCAACCTGAGGCAGACTAGCAACAATTTCAACCAACTGGTAAATATCCAGATAAACATCCTTATAAAAGAGGTGATCCCGACCTTCCACAGCACCACGGATAATATGCCCCTTAACTGTATTTCCTAGAGGAGAACGCAAGCCGTCTTGTGAGTAACCCGACTGCCCCCGCACATCCATGGAAACAACACCGTAACCAGCCACGGTGAAGGCCAGCATGTCGGCCCAGTCCCAGCCACGTCCCATATAACCATGGAAATGGAAGATTAGTGGAACCTTCTCCTCAGTCTTTGGAAGAACGACGCGCGCATAAACCTTTCCCTCATTCGTTCCTTCAAACGTTAACTCATAGCAACTAACTTGAGGAATGTGGAAATTTCTTTCCTCCAACTGGTAGGCTGGAAGAGTTGAAACTTTTTTCACTTCCTCATCCCAGAAAGCATCAAAGTCTTCTGGGACCTCATCCCGTCCTCTATAAGTCTTGATTTCTTCTAATAAAGCTGGATTTTTCATAGCATGCTCCTTTTATTTTGTAATCGCTATCACAACTGTAGCATATCTAGAAAAGCAATGCAAGAAAGAAGGGTAATACTCTTCGAAAATCTCTTCAAACCACGTCAGCTTCGCCTTGCCGTATATATATGTTACTGACTTCGTCAGTTCTATCTGCAACCTCAAAACAGTGTTTTGAGCAACCTGCGGCTAGTTTCCTAGTTTGCTCTTTGATTTTCATTGGGTCACTTCTAAAACTAACTTCCAGTTTTGGGAGAGAGAGGGAAGTTACTTTGAGAAGTTACGCTTTTTTACGAATAAATAGATAGAAGCACTAAATCTAGTCAACCTAGAGGTAAAAATGTGCTATAATGAAAGGAGAGAAAGAATGATTCTCAGACATCCGGGCATTAGCCCGACCAATGATTTAGTGGCTAAGAAGATTTTTAGCAACCCAGAAATCACTTGTCAATTTATTCGCGATATGCTGGACTTACCAGCCAAAAATGTGACCATTTTGGAGGGAAGCAATATTCACGTCTTGCCTTCCCTGCCTTACTCAGCGCAGGATTTTTACACTAGTATAGACGTCTTGGCAGAGTTGGACAATGGCACCCAAGTGATCATTGAGATTCAGGTGCATCATCAGAATTTTTTCATTAATCGTTTATGGGCTTATCTGTGCAGTCAGGTCAATCAAAATCTTGAAAAAATTCGTCAACGTGAAGGTGATACACACCAGAGTTACAAGCATATCGCTCCTGTCTACGCCATTGCAATTGTGGACAGCAACTACTTTCAGGATGATTTAGCCTTTCACAGTTTTAGTATGCGAGAGGATACGACAGGTGAGGTTTTGACAATTACAAACAACAGGCAGGAAAACATCTAGTCAAGATGGCGTTCTTAGAACTAAAAAAAATACAGAGAAACCAGCAAGGATAGCGTTCGCAAACCGTGGTTGGAGTTTTTTGGGAATAAACCCTTTACCCAACAACCCGAGCGAGCCATCAGCCAGGCAGACCAACTGCTAGACTACAAGAGCTGGTCCGAGGAGGACAGGAAAATGTTTAGTCAACTACGTATGCGTGAAGAACAGGCATTATTGGCTCATGATTATGCCTTGGAAACTGCTAGGGCAGAAGGGATTGAACAGGGACTGGAGCGTGGAAAAGTTGAAGGAAGTTTGTCTATGCTACTAAATCTAGTCCGTCAAGGTCTTTTGCCTTCTGAAGTTGCCAGTCAACAGTTGGGTATGACTGTCTCTGAGTTTGAAGAAATATTGAAAGAGCATCATAAATAAGAACTAAAAAATATAGAGAAACCAGTAAGGACAGGGTTCGCAAGCCGTGGTTGGAGTTTTTGTAAATCATTAAATCAATGACAGATTTTTCCGTAATAGATGGAAGAATCTGTTTTTTAGTTATGCTAGATGTGGGTTCTGAAATAGTAAGATATGGTGTATTGAAATAAGATATGAACAAAGAAATTAGGAAAGTCAAATTATAGTTAAATGAAATAAAAACTGAACAAAATTAATTGCGGAATTCAAACTAATTTCTAACAATGTTTTAGAAAACTCGGTGGACTATTTCGGATTCAATCTACTATAATTTCTAGAATTTTTTTAGAATCCGCAGTGTGCTATTTTAGATTCAATAAATTGTGCTTTTAGAAACGAAAAAAGAGCATTTCGCTCTTTTTTCTCCTATCCAGTCTTAGCTTTTTACTTCTTTCTTTTGGAAAGTGGTTTTGTAATTTACTTTAATCGTTACTGTCATGTGAGAGGCCTCGTTTCTTTTTGATGACTCTAGTATAAGGGCCAAACCTGAAAGCTAGCTTAAGATTTCCTTAGAGAAAGCTTATACTCAATGAAAATCAAAGAGCAAACTAGGAAACTAGCCGCAGGTTGCTCAAAGCACTGCTTTGAGGTTGTAGATAAGACTGACGAAGTCAGTTACATATATAATCCAAGGGCGACGTTGACGTGGTTTGAATTTGATTTTTCGAAGAGTATTAATCTAGATGTTCTTTCTTCTCCAGATGAAGAGCTATCATGCGCCACTCTGGATCCTCTTGCCAGCCTTCAATAGAACTAATGTAGCTAGCAACCTTTCTGGCTTCTTCTAAAATCGGAAAATCTTCAATGATATCAGCCACTTGGAACTCTGGAAGACCTGACTGTCTAGTTCCAAAAATCTCACCTGAACCACGCATTTTCAAGTCTTCCTCCGCAAGGACAAATCCATTGGTAGTTTCTGTCATGATGCGCATGCGGTCTTTACCAGAATCAGTCTTAGGATTGGCAACGAGAACTGCATAGGACTGCTTGTCTCCCCGACCAACACGACCTCTAAGCTGGTGAAGCTGGCTGAGCCCAAAGCGATCGGCATCCATGATAATCATGACGGTCGCATTGGGAACATTGACCCCGACCTCGATAACCGTCGTCGAAACCAGAATATCCGTTTTTCGCTCTTTGAATTCCTGCATAATCTGGTCTTTTTCATCACTCTTCATCTTACCATGTAGAAGAGCCACCTCTGCCTTGCCTGCAAAATGAGCCGTCAACTCTTCTAATAGGGCAATGGCATTTTTCAAGTCTAGAGCTTCAGATTCTTCAATCAAGGGAGAGATGACATAGGCTTGTGAACCTTTTTTAATTTCCCCCTCTAACCAAGTCAAGACCTGAGGTAGTTGCTCATGTTTGATCCAGCGCGTCACAATGGGTTTTCGTCCTGCTGGCATCTGGTCGATAATGGAAACATCCATATCTCCAAAGGCTGTGATGGCAAGCGTCCGTGGAATGGGAGTCGCCGTCATCATGAGGACGTCTGGATTGTCCCCTTTTTCCCGTAAAATCCGCCTTTGCCCCACACCAAAACGGTGCTGCTCATCGATGATAATCAAGCCAAGACGAGCATAATCCACCCCATCCTGAATCAGAGCGTGAGTTCCGATAATCAAATCAGCCTCACCCTTAGCAATAGTCTCCAAGACTTCTCTCTTTTCTGCAGCTTTCAAGGAACCTGTCAAGAGAGCCAGTTTCAAGTCTGGAAAAAGGTTCTGTAAACTCTCAAAATGTTGCTCTGCGAGGATTTCTGTTGGTACCATTAGGGCAGCCTGATAACCAGCTGTCACCGCCGCAAACATGGCCAAGCCAGCAACCACAGTTTTTCCGCTCCCCACATCACCTTGTAAGAGACGATTCATGTGGTGGTCGGACTTCATGTCTGTCAAAATTTCCTGCAAACTCTTTTCCTGAGCTTGGGTTAGGTCAAATGGCAGATTTTCTTTAACAGCTGTCACTTTTTCCTGAGACCAATTCAGAACCAGACCGCTTCCCTGAACTCTGTTTTTAGACTTGAGCGTCTGCAATTGCATTTGGAAATAAAAGAGTTCCTCAAACTTGATACGGCGAAGGGCCTGCTTGTATTCTGCCAAATCCTTAGGGAAATGCATGGCTCGAACTGCCTGACAACGGGACATAAGTTTGTATTTATCCAGTAAAGACTGGGGCAGATTTTCCTCAATCAAGAGGTCCAGCCCCTGATCAAAGGCTGTCTTGATGACCTTGACCAGACTTGCCTGACTGATTCCTTGAGCCAAACGATAGACAGGCTGGAGGTCATCTTCCACCTGAGCTAGGACCTTCATCCCAGTTAGACTAGCCTTGGCACGATCCCATTTTCCAAAGACAGCAAGAGTTGCTCCCAACTCTATCTTATCAGCCAGATAGGGCTGGTTAAAGAAATTCACCGCAAAAACAACTTCTCCCTGTTTGAGGCTAAAGCGCAGGCGATTGCGCTTGAAACCATAATACTGGACACTAGCAGGAGTCACGACTTGACCAGAAAGAACCGCCTTTTCACCGTCTTCCAGCTCCAGCACTTGCTTAGTTTTGAAGTCTTCATAACGGAAAGGAAAGTAGAGCAAGAGGTCTTGCAAGTTTTCAATTCCAAGTTTGGCGTATTTTTCTGCTGACTTTGGTCCCACACCAGGTAAGACATGCAAGGGTTGATGTAGATTCATGCTCCACTCCTTTCTTTTCTAATAATATTCTCTCGGAATGCGGTCGCTGAGAAGACAAACCACCTCATAGTTAATAGTGCCACGGTAGGTCGCTACCTGAGTAGCTGTGATTTCCTTGCCCCCATTAGAACCAATGAGGGTGACTTTTGTTCCTAAGGGATAAAGCTTAGGCAGACGAATGGTGATTTGGTCCATCGAAACCCGCCCAACGATTGGGCAAGCTTGGCCATCTACCAAGACAGCGAAATTCTGCAGGTCTCGTGTCCAACCATCCGCATAGCCAATTGGTACCGTCGCGATGACTTGCTCGCTATCCGCCTGATAGGTAGCTCCGTAGCCCATACAAGCTCCAGCTGGAACTGTCTTGACATGGACCAGAGCAGACTCCAAGGTCAAGGCCGGAATCAAGTCATAGGGTAAATTCAAGACCTCTCCGCTAGGATTAAGACCATACATGGCATCTCCCATACGGACCGCATTGAAAATAGTCTCTGCATGCCAAAGAGTCGTTGCAGAATTGCTGGCATGAACTAGCTCTGGAAGACCTTTCATACTTGACAGAATGGTTTTAAACCGTTCTAACTGCTCATTAAAGTAGTCATCTGATTTCTCGTCTGCAGTAGCAAAGTGGGTAAAAATTCCTTCAACACCAGCACCATGTTGTTGGAGCAAGTCTTGAGCCTGCTCAGCTTCACGAGCCTCTCTAAAACCAATCCGTCCCATTCCTGAATCAATCTTAAGGTGGACTGTCAATCCAGTTAGTTTCACTTCCTTATCTAAGAGTAATTGAATCCACTCCAGTCCAGCCACAGTCAAGGTGATATCGTATTCTTTAGCAAGAGAAACAGCTTCTAGATCAGAAACTCCTAAAATGAGGATTTTCTTGCTGAGTCCAGCCTGTCTGAGTTCAATGGCTTCATCGATATTGGAAACGCAAAAGCCATCAACTTCATCCTGAATCGCCGTCGCAACAGCAACAGCCCCATGCCCATAGGCATTAGCCTTGACTACTGCAAATTTGAGCACTCCTTCAGGGATATGAGCCCCCATTTGCTGAATATTTTGTCGAATAGCTCCCAGATGAATCAGAGCCTTGGTTGGTCTATGCGGACTAGCTTTCATGATTTTCCTCCAAAATGACACTGGCTGTCACAAACTGATCGGTGTGGCTGATAGACAGCCAAATCTTTCCTGAAAATGGTGACCGACTAAAATAAGGAGCCCCGCGTTCATTGTTCAAGACTTCCAAATCCTGAAAACTGAGCTTTCCAATACCAGTTCCCATAGCCTTAGAAAAAGCCTCCTTAGCCGACCAGCGACCTGCCAAATATTCGATTTGCCTGCGCCCTTTGAGACTAGTGAACCGCTCCATTTCCTTAGCGGTCAGCACGCGCTTGGCAAAGCCTTCATGTCGTGTAACTGCGCTTTCTATCGAAGCTAATTCTTCGATGTCAATTCCATGTCCAACTATCATTCTCATCAAAAGGAGTTGAGATTCCCCAACTCCATCCTTTTCACTTATTTTGTCAAGGTAGCGTAAATCTCTTCTACCAAGGCCTCTGTATTCTCCCAACCTAGGCAAGGATCGGTAATAGAGCAACCAAAGACCTCTGGTTGGTTTTGACGACCATCTGCTAGGTAAGATTCAATCATAAAGCCTCGAACCGTCTTTTTGATTTTCTCGTTCCAATCACGATTTTGCAAGGTCTGGCGAACAATTCTAATTTGCTCCATATATTGCTTTCCTGAGTTATCATGGTTGGTATCAATGAGGATAAAGGGATTTTCAAGTCCCATGGCTTCATAACGCTCAATAGTATTTAGCAGGGTTTCATAGTAAAAGTTAGGCTCATTTTTCCCATATTCATTGACTGCTCCACGAAGGATAACGTGGGCTAAAGGATTTCCTGAAGTTTCAACTTCTTGGCCATGGAAGAGGAAGGTCTGTTTGTTTTGGGCGGCATAGATACCGTTAAACATGACCCCAAGATTTCCTGAGGTTGGATTTTTCATCCCCACTGGTGCATCAATTCCTGAAGCCACAAAGCGGTGCTCTTGGTCTTCCACAGAACGAGCCCCCACAGCATGGTAGCTAACCAAATCATCTACCAAGACCAGATTTGACGGATAAAGCATCTCGTCTGCCGTTGTCAAACCAGTTTCTGTAATCACGCGGTAGTGCAACTGACGAACAGCCTGCAAACCGTTAATCAGACTTGGAGCCTTAGAAGTATCTGGCTGGTGAACCAAACCTTTATAGCCGTCTCCGTTGGTGCGAGGTTTAGCTGTATAAACACGCATGACCATGAAAATCTTGTCCGCCACCTTCTTCTGCAAGGCAGATAAACGGCGGGCATATTCCAAGACAGCTTCTTCATTATCAGAAGAGCAAGGACCAATCACCAAAAGAATACGGTCATCTTCTCCTGAAATAATATCTGCCAATTCTCTATCACGACGCTCCTTTAGTCGCAAGGCTTCCGCAGACAATTGGGTTTCTGCCTTGATTGCTTCAATATCGATTTCTTGACCTTTTTCAATAAATGCCATACTATTCTCCTAGCGTTTGGTAGATTTCTCTGACAAGGGCTTCCGTATTATCCCAGCCAAGGCAAGGGTCTGTGATAGACTTGCCAAATACTTCCGGTTCGTTTTGACGGCCGTCTTCTAGATAAGACTCAATCATAAAGCCACGAACGTACTGCTTGATTTTTTCATTCCAATCACGATTAATCAATGTCTGGCGGACAATTCGAATCTGATCCATGTATTGCTTACCAGAGTTGTCATGATTGGTATCCACAATGATAAAGGGATTTTCCAAGCCCATTTTCTCATACTGAGCAATGGTATCCATCAAATTATCATAGTAGTAGTTGGGAATATTCTTACCATACTCATTGATCGCTCCACGAAGAATAGCGTGCGAAAGCGGGTTCCCAGTTGTTTCTACTTCTTTTCCAAGAAAAAGGAAACTTTGTTTGTTTTGAGCAGCATAAATCCCATTAAACATGACATTGAGATTTCCAGAGGTTGGATTTTTAAAACCAGTCGCAAAATCTGCCCCACTTGCCACAAAGCGGTGTTGCTGGTCTTCAACCGAACGGGCACCGACCGCCATGTAAGAAATCAAATCATCTACTAGCGGAAGATTTTCAGGATAAAGCATTTCGTCAGCTGTCGTCATACCTGTTTCCGTGATGACACGATAATGAAGATGGCGAACTGCTTTGATTCCGTTGATGAGGCTAGGCGCTTCTGTCGCGTTAGGTTGATGAATCAAGCCCTTATAGCCATCTCCGTTGGTACGGGGTTTGGCAGTATAAACACGCATAACCATAAAGATACGGTCTGTCACTTCTTCTTGTAGAGTCGCCAAACGCTTAGCGTATTCAAGAACAGCTTCTTCATTGTCAGATGAGCATGGCCCGATTACCAAGAGAATTCGCTGGTCTTCTCCACGTATAATGGCTTCTAGCTCTTGATCGCGCTGTGATTTTCTCTCTAAAGCTTGGCCTTCTAATTTTGATAAGGCACGAACTTCTTCAATATTAATTTTAGGACTTTTTGCTGTAAATACCATAACTCATCTCCTTATAAAGCAAACGGATACCAAGTAAAAATTTACTTTTCACAAGGTATCCGCCTCTAAACTATCTCATTTTATTGTCTTTTACCGTGACAGTTTTTAAACTTCTTACCAGAACCACATGGGCAAAGTTCATTCCGTCCAATCTGACTCAAATCCAAATCTTCTGGGATATTTGCTTGGTGGGCAGCGATATTGCGAGTCGCTGTTGTACTGATATGGTGTTCTGCTTGTGGTCTTTCTTGTTCATGAATTTGTGCTTTCATCATCAAACGTGTCACATCAAACTCGATCGAACCAATCATGTCATTAAACATACGGAAGCCTTCTGCCTGATACTCAACAACAGGATTGTTCTGAGCATAGCCACGAAGTCCAACCGCGTTACGCAATTGATCGAGGGCGTCGATATGATCTGTCCACTTGTTATCTACCACTCGTAGAATCAAAACTTTTTGGAATTCTTTAACCGCTTCTTCATCGCGTAGTTTTGAAACCTGACTATCGTAAACCTTCAAGGCTCGTTGGAAGAGTTCTTCCTTGATGGCCTTATCAGACAAGCCTGACAAGTCTTCCATCGTAATAGAATCTTCTGGAAGCAAGTTGTACTTAGCAAAGTTCAAAATCGCTTCTAGTTTTTCATCTTGTTTGGCACGCGCATGACCATCAACGACACGACCAATCGTGCGTTTAATCATTGAGTGAATTTCAGGCGCCAAGTCACGGTCTGCAGTGATAACATCGTAACGTTGAGCGTAGATAATCTCACGTTGTTCACGCATGACATCATCGTATTGAAGGACTTGTTTACGGGTATCATAGTTATTTCCTTCGACACGTTTTTGCGCTGCTTCAACTTGACGTGTCAACATACGAGATTCAATCGCCTCTTCAGACATGTTGAGACGTTCAAAGATTCCCTTCAAGCGTTCAGAACCAAAACGTTTCATCAAATCGTCTTCGAGAGATAGGTAGAATTGTGACTCACCTGGGTCTCCCTGACGACCTGAACGTCCACGAAGCTGGTTATCGATACGACGGCTTTCATGACGTTCTGTACCAATAACACAAAGTCCTCCAAGTTCACGAACTCCTTCACCAAGCTTGATGTCGGTACCACGACCGGCCATGTTAGTTGCGATGGTAACAGCACCACGCTGACCAGCATTCATGATGATTTGGGCTTCTTTATAGTGGTTTTTGGCGTTCAAGACTTCGTGAGGAACACCAGCTTCGACCAATTTTTTAGAAATGTAGTCACTGGTTTCAACCGCTACTGTACCAACCAAGACAGGTTGACCTTTTTGGTAACGAGCCTTAACGTCTTTAACAACGGCCTTAAACTTAGCTTCAATGCTAGCAAAAAGCAAGTCTGGATGGTCAATACGCTGAACTGGACGGTTTGTTGGGATTGGAATAACACGAATGTTGTAGATTTCACGGAATTCTTCTTCCTCAGTCTTACCAGTACCCGTCATACCAGACAATTTCTTGTACATACGGAAAAGGTTTTGGTAAGTAATTGAGGCAGATGTCTTGGTTTCATCTTGGATTGGAACACCTTCTTTGGCTTCAATGGCTTGGTGCAATCCATCAGAATAACGACGACCTTCCATGGTACGACCTGTAAATTGGTCGACGATCAAGATTTCTTGCTCTTCGCTCACCACATAGTCAATATCGAGAAGCATGATGTAGTTGGCACGAAGGGCGTTATCGATAAAGTGAGTCAGAGCTACGTTTTCGATGTCATAAAGGTTTTCAAGCTTGAAGTAGCTTTCAGCCTTGTCAATCCCTGAATCAGACAAACCAATAGTCTTAGACTGCACATCAATGATGTAGTCGTCTTTGTCCAACGATTTTACATAGTGGTCTGCCATGTGGTAGAGCTGACTAGTTTCAACCGCATTAGCACCTGATACAATCAAAGGTGTACGGGCCTCGTCAATCAAGATTGAGTCAACCTCATCGACCAAGGCATAGTTAAGCGGACGTTGTACCATGTTTTCAGCGCGAACGACCATGTTATCACGAAGGTAGTCAAATCCGATTTCTGAGTTGGTTGAGTAGGTAATATCACACTCATAGGCTTCTTTTTTCTCCATTGGAGATTTGGCAGCCAAGTTAATCCCTACTGACAAACCTAGCCATGAGTACAATTCACCCATCTCAGTCGCGTCACGTTCTGATAGATATTCATTAACCGTAACTACGTGAACCCCTTTGCCTGAAAGGGCATTGAGGTATACCGGCATGGTCGCAGTCAAGGTTTTTCCTTCCCCTGTACGCATCTCTGGCACGTCACCATGGTGAAGAACGATTCCCCCCATGACCTGAACCTTATAAGGGAAGAGACCTAGGACACGTTTAGCACCTTCACGGACAACCGCAAATGCTTCATAAAGCAATGAATCCAGTGATTCTCCATTTTGATAACGTTCTTTAAATTCAACTGTTTTTGCTTTTAGTTGGTCATCTGTCAAAGCAGCCATTTGGTCTTCGTATTTGAAAACCTTGTCGGCCATCTTTTCCAGACGACGGATTTCTCCTTTATCATTTTCGATAATTGTTTTTAAAATATTAGCCATGTTTTTCCTTACTTTAAATTCCGAATATTTTAGAATGTTCTTTTAATTTTAGCACAATTACTGATTATTTTCAAGGAAGAATCCCCATTTTGAAAAGGAAAAAGAGGCTAGTTCCCAAGCTAACCTCTCTGATTTTTATGAGACTTTAATTGCCAAAAATCGGCAAAATGGCAAATAGGATAAATAAGTTAATCCAAAGAGAAAGATAGCAGATCAATCCAAAAACAAAGAGACTGACTTTCTTGGACAGCAAAGCCATCAAAATGGACAGAATGCCAAAAACTAGCAAGACTTTCTGTATGCTGAAGAGGTCAATCTTCCCCCCCCAGAATCGGACTGCCCCAAGGAACAAAGAAGAAAGCCAGCCAGATCAGCAGAACTAAACCAATATAGACCTTAGAATAGCGTGTAATAAATGATTTTAGACGTTCCATAAGCAACCTCCTACAAATAGAAAGTAATATAATAATCAATGAAAATCAAAGAGCAAACTAGGAAACTAGCCGCAGGCTGTACTTGAGTACGGCAAGGCGATGTTGACGTGGTTTGAATTTGATTTTCGAAGAGTATAAATCAATGCCTTCCACCGTTAGACTCCCCTAGTTCTCGTCTCAAGCGAAACATGTTTTTGAAAAAGATATAGTCTAACCAGTCACTGCCTAGAGATAAGACTATCAAAAGCAACCAAACACCCCAAGTACTAGCATCTGATACATAATTTAGAACAAAAGGGAAAAATAAGAATGAAAAAATTGTCATATCCAAGCTAAACAGAGCTAAAAGGGAAATATAAATCCAGTAAAAATAGTAGAAGATGGGGAAAATTTTACTGTTTCTGTCAGCATTGTCTATCCAATAGAAAAAATATAAACAAGGAAATAAGAGTATCAAATGAAACCAATTAAACGACAGTTTCATCATCGACACCTCCTCTTTAAAATTGTTTTCTTTAGTTTCGTTCTATTAAATGTTCTTACCAATATAAATCAATGCCTTCCACCTTTAGACTTCCCTAGTTCTCGTCTCAAGCGAAGCATTTTTTTTGAAAAAGATATAGGTTAACCAAGAACTGGAAAAAGCAATAAGTAGTAATAATAGCCAAATGCCCCAAGACTTGATGTCTGCCACATTTCTCAATAGGATATTGAAAAATAGGACTGAAAAAACTGTCCAAGCAAGGATAAAAAGAGCATAGAGGGTGATGTAAATCCAGTAAAAATAGTAAAAAATTGGGAAAAATTTACTATCTCTGTTGGCCTTTTCAATCCAGCTGAAAAAGTAAAAACAGGGTAATAAGATTAACAATTTAAACAAATGTTCCATCATCAACACCTCTTTTTGATAGCGCTTTCTTCAACTTCATTTTATCAAAAAATCTGGAAATGTCATTCCAGATTCTGCTTTTTTATTTACGTTTTCTTGTGATGAGATGGATTGGTGTTCCCTCAAAGACAAAGGCCTTGCGAATTTGATTTTCCAAGAAACGTAGGTAAGAAAAGTGCATAAGTTCTTCTTCATTGACAAAGATGACAAAGGTTGGTGGTTTAGTTGCCACTTGGGTCGCATAGAAAATCTTAAGACGTTTTCCTTTGTCTGTCGGTGTTGGGTTAATGGCAATAGCATCCATAATCACATCGTTCAAGACAGCTGATGGAATACGTGTGTTTTGGCTTTCGCTGATTTGCTTGATCATCTCAGGTAGTTTGTGAAGACGTTGCTTGGTCAAGGCTGATACAAAGATAATCGGTGCGTAAGGCAAGTATTGGAACTGCTCACGGATATCTTCTTCCCAGTTTTTCATAGTGTGGTTGTCTTTTTCAAGCGTATCCCACTTGTTGACCACGATAATCATTCCTTTACCAGCTTCATGGGCAAATCCTGCGATACGCTTATCGTATTCACGAATGCCTTCTTCCGCATTGATAACCATCAAGACCACATCTGAGCGGTCAATAGCTCGCATGGCGCGCATGACAGAGTATTTCTCAGTATTTTCATAAACCTTACCAGACTTACGCATACCAGCCGTATCAATCATGGTAAACTCTTGACCATCTGTATCTGTAAAGTGGGTATCAATAGCGTCACGCGTTGTTCCAGCAACAGGACTAGCAATGACACGGTCTTCTCCCAAAATAGCGTTAATCAAGCTTGATTTTCCAACATTTGGACGACCAATCAGGCTAAACTTAATCACATCTGGATTTTCTTCCTCATATTCATTTGGAAGATTTTCTACGATGGCATCTAGTACATCCCCTGTACCAATCCCATGGACAGATGAGATAGGCAGTGGTTCACCCAAACCAAGAGCATAGAAATCATAGATATCATTTCTCATCTCAGGGTTGTCCACCTTGTTAACCGCGAGGATAACTGGTTTGTGAGTCTTATAAAGCTTACGGGCTACGTATTCGTCTGCATCGGTAATTCCTTCCTTACCAGACACGACAAAGACGATAACATCTGCTTCTTCCATGGCAATTTCTGCCTGGTGCTTGATTTGTTCCATGAAAGGAGCATCGACATCATCGATTCCTCCTGTATCAATCATGCTAAAAGAACGATTGAGCCACTCACCCGTTGCATAGATACGGTCACGTGTCACTCCTTCGACATCTTCTACAATGGAGATTCGCTCACCAGCGATCCGATTAAATAGGGTTGATTTCCCAACATTGGGACGTCCTACAATGGCAATAGTTGGTAGGGCCATAATTTCTCACTTTCTACAATAACTTCTTCTGTTCAAGATTTTTTCTAGTTGAGCTTGGTTCTGCTTGACCAAACTGTTCTGCTAGACGCTGACTCCAGCTTGTGGTCGCACGCGCCCCAGCATAGTCCGCCTGTACACGGTCATAAGCTTCAATCACATCAACTGTTTGTTCCTGATATTCTTCCTCAAAAACCACCTGATGCAATGGCAAGCGAGGTTTGACATCATGATTTTGATTTGGCACACCCAGTGCCATCCCAAAGACAGGATAGGTGTAGTCAGGCAGGTTAAAAAGCTCTGCCACTTCTTCTGACTTGTAACGCACCAAGCCAATAATGACACCACCATAGCCCAAGCTTTCAGCTGCCAGCAGAGCATTTTGTCCAGCAAGAGCTGCATCGACCGAACTAATCAAGAGACCTTCCACCCCTTGAGGTTGGAATGAATCAGTATGAAGCTGGGCTCCCTTTTCTGCTCGGTTCAAATCTCCGACAAAGAGAAGGAAAACAGCTGACTGGCGAATGGCTTCTTGAGGCACCAATTCATACAAGGCATCCTTCTTCTCTTGACTTCGTACTACAATCACAGAGTAGGATTGAAAATTCTTCCAAGACGAGGCCATCTGAGCTGCTGTCAGGATTTCAGTCAAGTCTTCCTGAGGAAGGGTTTGCTCCTTAAATCTACGCACTGAAGTATGAGCTTTCATCAATTTAATCGTTTCTGTCATCGACGGTTCACTCCTTCTAAACGAGTCTCCTCAGCCAAATAACGGATGCGTTCCATGACGCGTCTGGCTTCCCAGGTTTCGTCATTTCCATGTTTCCCTTTAGCGAAATGCTGCTCCAATTCTTCAAAGTTGAAGTTGGAGGTGAAAAAGGTCGGTAAATTTTCCTGCATCCGATATTGGAGAATGACTTGTAGGATTTCATCCCGTACCCAAGCTGTTGATTGCTCGGCACCAATATCATCTAAAATCAGGACTTCAGACAGTTTAATCTCATCTACCAAGGTCTTGACATTACCATCACCGATAGCATTTTTGACATCGATGACAAAGCTAGGATAGTGGAGGAGAGTGGAGGAAACACCACGTTTTTCTGATAAATCATGGGCTAGGGCAGCCACCATGAAACTTTTACCCACACCAAAGTCTCCATATAAGTAAAGACCTTTTCGAATAGTTGGATATTGTTCCACGAAGGCTAATAGCTTTTCAAAAACTGGCAAGCGACCCAAATCATCCAAGTCTACTTGAGCTAAACTAGCTTTCCTGAGACTGGCTGGTCAGATTGATTAACTTGAGACGGTTCTTAATAGCCGCTTCTTTTTCAGCCGCGATTAGTTCTGGAGTTTCTTCATAAGAAACGTCCGCATAACCATGATTCATAACCAAAATCGGCTTGTAGCCTTTGGCAATATAATCCGTATCCCCACGTAGAAACTTGTCACGCTCGGTAATGTACTGGTTAAATTTGGAGATACTGCGATTCAATTCCTCTGGGCTGAGGGATTCTTGCTGGATAAAGGCCGCAACATCAGGGTCCTTCATGATTTTCTGGACCAAATCTTGATAATGAAAACGGCTAGGTTGACGCTTGAGTACGTCTCCGACACTTTCCATCTAATCTCCTCCTTTTTCTAATCGAGCTAATAGTTCTTGTTTCTTACGTTCTAGTTCCAGACGAGTTTCCTCGCTGGTTTCATTCTTATAATCTGGATTGCTCCACTTGGGTACATTGGACTTAGCAGGACCGGGTTTACTGCCTTTTTGAGCCTGACTCTTCTGCCCACGCTCACGGATTCGCATGACTGCTTCTTCTGCCGAATGAATCTTTTGATAGGCATAGTCATTGGCTACTTTCATGGCATATTTCTCATTGATATTTGCCGAATCCACCTTATTAAAGGTCAACAAGAGAATGATATTGATGACTTCGTCCAGCAAGCCCAAACCAGCCATCTGTTGCAAGAGTTCTCTTTCTGTTTGGGTAATGGTCCCCTTGCGTGTTTGCTTGATTTCTGCCAAGAACTGCAGGGCAGTTTTACTTTTGGCTTCTTTGATAATGGTTGCTTCCTTAGGATTAAAGTCAGAAGAAATCGGTTTTTGAGCGATTTTTTCCCGCATGCGTTTGGTTGAAATAACCTGGGAAACAGCTGTTGACTTGGCTAATTGATAAGTTTCAAACCAAGTCCATTTCTTCTCCTCGGCGATGGCAAAGAGGTTTAAGACATCGGACTGCTCATCCGCAAAGCGAAGCCCATCTCGAGCCATAAGCTGACGAAAATGGTCCAAGTCAAAATCGTTGGCCACTTTCTTCTTGAGACCAAGGTCTTCTTGACTTCCCAGTTCTGCCAAGTCTGGAAAGACTTGATTGAGTGAGACAGGTATTTCCTCTCCCTCAGCACTCTCAACTTTCAAATCCTCCACAGCTGCATCGCCAATTTTTTTTCTCTAAAAGTCTGCGATAAACAGGATGCTCCAAGAAATCCTGACTTGAAAGAGGAGCATGGAGGCTAGCTGATAAACATCCCCCTTTTGATAGAGGGTTAAGAGATTGAAAGCAGATAGGATTTTCAGGGATTTTATCAATCTATCCATTCCAAAGTTAAGATGGTTGAGAATACTTGAAAAGAGGTATTCCTTTCTACCATTATCCCAAAAACTGATTGTATAAAGATAAAGGCTCAGTGCCTCCTGACCGATAATCGGGAGGTAGCACTGTACCAGAGATGAGGTATCTTGCGACACCCGATTATTCTTTAAATAAGAAAAACGGTCAATTGGCTTCATTTATCTTTCCTTTTTCTTTTTAGAGGACTGGGTGATTTGTTGGAGCAAGCTCTCTAACTCACTGACATCCTTAAAACTACGATAGACACTGGCAAAACGTACATAGGTAATCTCATCCAACTCAGCCAACTCCTCCATGACGAGTGAACCAATGTCCTCACTTTGAATTTCATTTTCATTTCGACCACGGAGTTTCTGTTCGATACGATTGACTACCATGTTGATTTCATCACTTGACACAGGGCGTTTCTGAGCTGAGCGGATAATCCCATTAAAGATTTTATCTCTGGAGAATTGTTCCCGTGTGCCATCTTTTTTTAACAACCACTAAGGTTCTTTCTTCTACTCGTTCGTAGGTTGTAAAACGGTGCTGGCATTCATCGCACTCACGTCTTCTACGAATGGTGTTCCCTTCTTCTGCTTGGCGACTATCGATAACACTTGACTTGGTAGCCCCACATTTTGGACAACGCATCCTTTCCCTCCTTATCGTTTTCTTTTCATTATACCATTTTTTAAGCGATTCCCAAAACAATTCTTCTTTTTGCTTGACAAGTTTTTTGTTTTGTTGTATTATTTAATTAAGACAAAAGGATAAAAGAAAGGAGACCAAGATGTCCTGGACATTTGACAACAAAAAACCCATTTATTTACAAATTATGGAGAAAATCAAGCTTCAGATTGTTTCCCATACACTGGAACCCAATCAACAACTTCCAACCGTGAGAGAGCTAGCAAGCGAGGCCGGTGTCAATCCAAACACCATCCAAAGAGCCTTGTCAGACCTTGAACGAGAAGGATTTGTCTACAGCAAGCGCACAACTGGACGATTTGTGACTGAAGATAAGGAGCTGATAGCCCAATCGCGCAAACAATTATCAGAAGAAGAATTGGAACACTTCGTTTCCTCCATGACCCATTTTGGCTATGAAAAAGAAGAACTACCATGCGTAGTCAGCGATTATATTAAAGGAGTTTAAGCCTATGTCATTACTAGCATTTGAAAATGTATCCAAATCTTATGGAGCAACACCAGCCCTTGAAAATGTTTCTCTTGACATCCCAGCTGGAAAAATTGTTGGTCTCCTTGGGCCAAATGGCTCAGGAAAAACAACCCTGATTAAACTAATCAATGGCCTCTTACAACCAGATCAAGGACGTGTCCTTATCAACGACATGGACCCAAGTCCAGCAACCAAGGCCATCGTAGCTTATTTGCCGGATACGACCTATCTCAATGAACAAATGCAGGTCAAAGAAGCCCTAACCTACTTCAAGACCTTCTATAAAGATTTCAATCTTGAACGCGCCCATCATCTACTTGCAGACCTCGGCATTGATGAAAATAGTCGTCTCAAGAAACTATCAAAAGGAAACAAGGAAAAGGTACAACTAATTTTGGTTATGAGCCGTGATGCCCGCCTCTATGTTTTGGACGAACCTATTGGTGGAGTGGACCCAGCAGCCCGTGAGTATATCCTCAATACTATTATCAACAACTACTCCCCAACTTCTACCGTTTTGATTTCTACCCACTTGATTTCTGATATCGAGCCAATCTTGGATGAAATTGTCTTCCTTAAGGACGGAAAAGTCGTCCGTCAAGGAAATGTAGATGATATTCGCTATGAGTCTGGTGAATCCATTGACCAGCTCTTCCGTCAGGAATTTAAGGCCTAAGCAAAGGAGATTATTATGTTTTGGAATTTAGTTCGCTACGAATTTAAAAATGTCAACAAGTGGTATTTAGCCCTCTACGCTGCCGTGCTCTTCCTTTCTGTTCTTATTGGAATTCAGACACAATCCTTAATCAAACTACCTGAAAAAAATCTATCTGTTCTACTTTTTTTTCTATCTACTGTCTTTGGTGGTTTGATGGTTACACTTGTGATTTCAACTATCTTCTTGATTATTAAACGATTCAAAGGTAGTGTCTATGACCGACAAGGCTATCTGACTTTAACCTTGCCAGTTTCTGAACACCATATCATCACAGCCAAACTAATCGGTGCCTTTATCTGGTCGTTGATTAGCACTGCTGTCTTACTCCTATGTATCTATATTATCTTATTGTCAACAAATTCTTATGAAGTTCAACTTTCTACTCTTCTGTCATTTGTTGCAGAACATTTTACCGGCTTTAGTCTTACTGTCTTATCCTTCCTACTAAATACCATTTCTGGAATCCTCTGCATCTACTTGGCTATTTCCATCGGACAACTTTTCAATGAATACCGTACAGCACTCGCTGTTGCAGCCTACATCGGTATCCAAATCGTCATTGGATTTATTGAAGTTTTCTTCAATACCAGTACTAACTTCTATATTAATTCACTTGCAGGATTCAATGATAATTTCTATATGGGAGCAAGCGTAGGCATTGTTGAAGAACTCATATTCATAGCTATCTTTTATCTCGGAACCTACTACATCTTGAGAAACAAGGTTAATTTGCAATAGTTTTTAAATAATTTTTACCTAGATATATAACATACTCATAGGACAAAAAGTCTTTAAAATCAGAAAACGCATAATATCAAGTGTTAAAAATCCTTGATATTATGCGTTTTATTGTTAGAAAATTTGCTTTATTTTCTCCTCTAATTGAGTTTTCGCCCAGCCTCAAAACACCAACTTCATTTTACCTACCAAGCACAGTCATTCGTCATTTATTTTTTCCAATATTATCTACGAACTTTGATAAAAAGAGAGGTACCATAGCTATAAAAACTTGCCCTCTTTCTCCCCATGCAAATAAAACGACTGCAAGAACAGCTGAAAAGATTGCTAAACATATAGATATTAGACGACATATTTTCTTATTATTCATAGCACTGCTCCTTTACTTCATAAATATTTTACAATAGATTTTAGTTGAAAGTATAAAAGAAACCCCAATCATGATACTGACCAAAATTATGATACTTATAACTAGAAGGAAATGATTAGCTGAACTAATCCAGTTAATGAAAATCATGCCGAAAGTCGTTTTCTGAAGACCATACACTAATCCCATAACTAACGATAGTACCAGTATATTGACAATCGTATTTCCAAAAGCACCAAAGGCATATACGGAAGGAAGCAATAAGGCTACATACATGATTCCAAAGATTACTCCAATCAATGCCATAATTAAATGTAGATTGAGACTGTATTGATTAAACATGACATGGGTAGCAAGACTTAAACTCAATACTATAGAACTTACCAAAAGAATAAAAGAAATACAAGAGAGATACCGCGCTAAAATTATCTTAGATTTTGAAATTGGAAAAACTCCTACAAATTGATTCCAACCATTCTCACTATCTGATACAACTAAAGTTGTGGGAAGAGAAGCTAAACTTATTGGTAACACTATTAGTAAAAAAATTGTCCCCGATTCTCTTGCAAAGATTGTAATTAAGAATAAGGCTAAGGCAATAAATATTCTATTGATTATCTTTACTTTATTTAAAATAAGTTGCGCATCTTTATATAGTAGTCCTTTCATTTATTCGTTCTCCTTTGACTAAAAACAATAAAATTTCCCAAAGCGTTGCATAATTACTCTCGTCTTTACTCTTGTCAGATACAACTACTAAATATCGAACACTATCACCCTCTTCTAATTTATAATAAATGTCTACTTGATCCATATTGTTCTTTATTTCTGTTTTAATCATAAATCGGTTCAATAAATTTTCTCTGTCTCCCTCTAGAAGAATCTCCCCATTATGGATAAAAATAAAATAATCTGCCGCCTGTTCTAAGTCACTCAAAATATGTGAAGATAAGATTACAGTCATATTCTCTTTTTTAACATACTCTTCTAAAATAGATAAGATCTCTCGCCTAACAATAGGATCCAAGCCACTTGTGGCCTCATCTGCAATTAATAGTCTCGGGCGATGAGCGAGTGCAGACGCAAAATTAAGTTTCACCACCATTCCTCTGGAAAATTCTTTCATCTGTTTTTGAGATGGTAAGTTAAACTTTTGAATAAAAGTGTAAAATAACTTTTTATCCCAACTAGGATAAATCATGCTCATCATTCTTTCAACTTGCTCCACCGAAAATGAAACTGGAAAAAAGTTTTGTTCTAAGACAACCCCTAGTTTCGATTTAATATCTTGCTCATGCTCTGAATAAGTTTGTTCAAAAACCCTTATACTATCCTTCTCAATCTGTAGTTGATTTAAAATCAGATTCAGTAAAGTAGATTTACCAGCTCCGTTTTCACCAATCAGTCCAATAACCTTACCTTCCGGAATCTCTAAGTTACGGACTTGCAATTGAAAATCCCCATACTGCTTGGTTAAATTTTTTATATTAACTATTGATCTGGCTCTCATGTTAACACCTCATCTAAATTATAACATCATGTATAAAATCGTTAAGCTATTCCCTAAAAAAATAAGACTCGCCAATAAAATATTAACTTTATTTGGCACATTAAGTTTTTTTAATTCCAGTAACATCAGCAAAGAAACTAGAACATAGTTAATAACACTAATAAATATAAAATACTGGTTAGTTATTTTCGTTCCTAATCCTAATATTATTAACACAAAATTAGCAATAGAATAAGCTGATATATATGTATAGTAAAGTGAATTTTTTAAATATGATCTACTTACACTAATATCGCAAAATTTATTTAACAATTTACTGATTACATAATAATTTATATGGATATTTAATATAAAAACACCTATAGTTATTATTAGTGATATCACAATAAAAATGAACATGGTATAAACATTAAACTCAAACCGAAATTTATCTTGAAGTATATCTTTTGAAATCAAAATATATCTAACAACAAATATAAATACTGCAAATATACTCAATACAAATAATTTAATATTTTTTTATCATATATTCACTCCTTACTCAATAAAATTAATCATTAAGGGTGTAATAAATGCTTCAATTCCTGCCCCAAGTATTAATAGCAAAAAGGATATCTTTAAACGTTTAATAAAATCCTGTTTATCGTAACATCCTTTTCGATGATTGATTATCGTATCAGACAGATAAATATAAGAAAAAACCTCAATAACACCATGTGGTATTACTAATAATAAATAGAACATATTTGGGAAAGAGGAAAGCAACGCTCCTAAAACAATACCATTAGTGATGAAAAAAATATATATAATCATATCCCCCAATAGATAAGCTGAAAGTAGCCATATACTTGCGACAGTATTTTTTTAACAAGATTTGTATAAAATCATCAAAGCCGAAAACTACACTTGCATTTGTTATAAATTGCTTTTCAGATGAAAGAGAAAAACACAGCATAATTATAGCACTACAAAGATAGATTGAAAACATATACTTTTTGATCATTATTTGCCCTCATCAATTTCGTATAGAAAATTTTGAAAAATTGAGGAAGTTAGTGTCTTCCCCAATTTTTCAAAATATTATTATGCACTTGCAAGACCAAAAGCAGCCAAAACAGGACCTACCCAAGCAGGAAGTGTAACACCAGCAACAACTGCAAACGCCTCTACAATTGTCCCTCCCGAGGAAACAAATTCCACAATTTCTTGATACCATCCTGGTGCTAATTCGATTCCGAATTTTCCGCAAACCCAGTAGATATTACCTACAGCGACAATAGTTACTACAGATACTAACAAACTAAATAGAAATGCTTTCTCAATTTTATTAAGACCGAATTCTGATGCCATGATACTATTGTTCATTTTATTTACCTCCTTGTTAATAAACTCCGTTACAATAAATGATCATATTATCAAAATAATAAAATTACTAGCACATTGGAATCACTCCTTCTCTTCAAATTATATTAAATAAGATATTTTCAAGATGTACTTTATCTCTCTTTCTAGATATAAGACACATCTGTCATTACGCGAATTTTCTATCTGCAAAAAACATGAAAATCTTAATTATTAGCATAAACTTACTAATCTGCTTTGCCAACATCAAGACCTGTAGATTTATTTTGTACTTGAATCCTCACTTCGTGGAATTTACCATCTTGTATAACTTGTCGATATGGGAAAATAGCACTAACTGAAATTATGCCTAATAATAAAAATGATAACAATCTTTTAATTCCATAAACTTTCTTCATCATTTTGAATCCCCTTTCCTTTTTTATAATCTAATTCTATCAAATTATATATGGTTTGTCAACGATTTTATAACATTTTGTACTTTTTTTTTTTTATTATTATATAGCATATCTTGCTTTTAAAATTTGCTAATAAAGTCTAAAAGTCGTATACTATTAAGTAGTACAATTACTGAAAGGACATATTTTTTATGAATACACTCGCAGAGAAATTCAGATTGAAAAGAAAAGAGTTGAGACTCTCCCAACAAACTCTTGCAGAAGGAATTTGTGAACAAAGCCAGATTAGTAAAATTGAGAGAGGGCATTTCATTCCCTCTGCAGACCTTTTGTTCAAACTCTCACAACGACTTGAAGTACCATTAGATTATTTTTTTAATGAACAAATTGAAATTAAATCTAACCTCTCTAATTTCAAGCAATTATCTGCTCGACTATTAGATGATAGAAATTATGACGATTTGGAATATATTTATAGAATAGAGATTGAACGAAGTACTTTTCTAACACTAGAAGACCGAACTTACCTTGAATGGATTAAAGCTATTATTGACTTCTATCAATATGACAGTAAGTGTGAGGCTATTTCTTCATTGGAAAATATATTATTAAAAGTCTCTTCAAATACTCTGATTTATTTAAAGGCGTTGAATACTCTATCTAATTTCTATTCCTTAGTGGGTCGTGAACAAGAATATGAGGCAAACTACTCTCATTTGATGGAGTTATATCAGACAAAAAATTTTGAGCATCAAGAGTTTTTATTTGGCTACATCAGAGTTCGTTACAACTACGCTCACTACCTAGTATCAAAGGAAAAATATAATGAAGCCATCCAAGAAGCTCTTGAGACGATTGAACTCTGTAAACAAAGACAGACAAGCTACCAACTGGCTCCTCTACTTATTCTTGTAGGAAATGCTGGAGCCAAATTTCTAGACAAAGAACAAGTCAAAAATTATTATATAGAAGCAAGAGAGTTATGTAAGATTTATAACAATCCTTTAATGTTGATGAAGATAGAAAATTATTTGAAGGAATTAGATACTGTTTAATTTATCCTATCATTAGAATTCTTCTTAAACTTTGAATAACCCCTAAAGCTAATAACCAGCTTGATTCAAATTCACTTCATAAATTAGTGGTATTTTGAGGTTTTATTTTATCAAGTATGTTGGCAAATTTCTCTAATCTTCTAACTTCATTATAGAACTTTCGGTATCAAAAGAGGCTGGGACAAAAGTCTAACCTTAAATATAAAAAGCGAACAAAACGAGTTATCTGAAACTTAGAATTCTGTTTTGTTCGCTTTTTTATGGCTCTTTGTCAACTGTAGTGGGTTGAATAAAAGCTAAGATCTAGAAAGGACGAAATTTGTCCTTTCTTTTTTGATATTGAGAGCGATAAAAATTCGTTTTTTGAAGTTTTCAAAGTTCCGAAATCCAAAGGCATTTTCGTTTGATAAGTTTAATGAGATTATTGGTCGCTTCCAATTTTGCGTTGGAATAGGGTAACTGAAGGGCAT
>CAKMOM010000007.1:0-12831 GCA_927910965.1 uncultured Streptococcus sp. | reverse complement strand
TGAACTGCAGCCATAGCTAGCACTGAAGTTGCTAGCAAGATACCTGTAAGTGTTTTTCTTCATAAGAAAAACCTCCTTTGTTTAACCTATTAAATTTATTTCATTATATCCCTTTTCTATAATTAGTGCAATAAAAAACATAAAAAGTGTAGAAAAATTTAAAGTAAAAAAATAGAAATATTAAGAGTATTTAATTTATTATTTTATTTCCAAAACTCAGTATACTACAGTTGACAAAGAGGCAACAAAAAAGCAGGAGATTCATCTCCTGCGATATTAAATAATTAATTATTTAACCCATTCACCGTTTCCGTTTACAGTGTAACCATCTACAGTAGTGTTAACTGCAAGGGCACCTGAACCGTTTACGTAGTACCATTTACCACCAACTTCAAACCATTGGCTAGCTTTCATAGCACCTGAGTTTTCAAGGTAGTACCAAGTTCCGTTGTCTTTAACCCAACCAGTTGCCATCCAACCAGCTTGGTCGAAGTAGTACCAAGTTCCGTTGATTTTTTCCCAACCGTTAGTTGTGTAAGAACCATCAGCGTGTTTGTACCACCAGCGAGAACCTGATTGAATCCATTCTGCTTTTTTAGCAGGTGTTTCAGTTGATTGACCAGCAGCAGATTGTCCTTGGAATGTTACATCTGTACGAGTAGCAACAACGATATTTGCATTAGTATACAAATCTCCAGAAACTTTGAATTCACCTACAAATTCGATATCTTTACCATCTGTAGCAAGAGAATTCACTAGACGGTATTTTACAACTGTTCCTTCAGGGAAATTAACTGGAACTTCAACTACTTCTTTTTCATTCTCAGATAATGCAGCGATTTTAGCTTTATCAGCTTCAGCTTTAGGGTCTAATAAAACATCCTTAGATTTATCATGAACCATTGTCTTAGTTACAACTGCAGAACCTGCTTCATCAGTTTTAACTTCAAAAGGTAGACCATTTACCATAAAATCAACTTCAACGCCATTCAAAGGTTTTTTATTAGCGTCTGTAATATTCACGCGAGCGTAATGCGCACTTTCTTTTTTAGCTTCAGCAACTGGAGTAACTGATGCTTTTTTAAGATCAAAAGTACCAAAGCGTGAGTAAGCTGGAAGATTGTTTACTTCCAATTTACCATTAACAAATGCATCTTGATATGAAGTTGCATTTCCAACAGTTCCTGCGCTAACTAATTTACCTGTTTTTGGATCTACCATACCAGGTTTAAGAACTAGATTTTCAGCTGAAACAGCTTGAACAGCACCAAATGCTGCAAGAGCGACTGCGCTTGTCAATAAAACTTTTTTCATCGTTTTATCTCCTTTGTTTTTCATTATATATTTTTTCGTAAGACTATCTTACTACCATACAGTATATAAATATTTGCAGGATTTGTCAAGGGTTTTCTTCGAGTTTTTAAAGTTTTTACCTATTTCTTCGAAAAAAGGAGAAGAAAACTAACTCGCGAAAAAATTCCCCCTGAAATACTCTAGCTTCCAAGTTGACATTTCGCAAACACTCATCCCTCAGATAATATCTTTTATATCCAAACTATACAGATAGTTAGACAGAACTTACTTCCTTGGTATTATCTTACAAACCCTTGTAAAAGTCAAGTAAAAACGGCAAGTATTTGGATAACACTTGCCAGTTCATAAACTTCCTACTATTAGATAAAAGATCGAACTCATAGTAAAGCCTCAAACTCAGTGACAGTCATGCCTAATTGCTGGCTGGCAACCTCAGATGTCAGAAGACCTTGGTGAACCATACCCAGGAAGGCAAAAAGTTTCCCTTCTTCCCTTCCTTCAACTTTCCCACGCTCTAAGCCCTTTTCCTCAGCTTGTTCCAAGGCATAGTCATAAGCCAATAATGCTTGTTCTTCTCGCATACGTAGTTGACTAAACATTTTCCTGTCCTCCTCGGACCAGCTCTTATAGTCTAGCAGTTGATCTGCTTGGCTGATGGCTCGCTCGGGTTGTTGGGTAAAGGGCTTGTTGCCGAAAAACTCCAACCACGGCTTGCGAACCTCGTCTTTGCTGGTTTCTTTGCATTTTTAGTTCTTAGTTATGATGGTCTTTCAACAGTGCCTCAAATTCAGCAACGGTCATGCCCAATTGTTCACTAGCAAATTCGGAAGTTAAAGCATGTTGGCGAACCATGTCTAAGAAGGCAAAGAGTTTTCCTTCTTCCCTTCCTTCAACTTTCCCACGCTCCAGTCCCTGTTCAATACCACGCTCTAAACCCTGTTCAAGACCCTCAGCTCGACCACGTTCTAAGCCCTTTTCTTCAGCCTGTTCCAAGGCATAGTCCTGCGCTAACAAGGCTTGTTCTTCGCGCATACGTAGTTGACTAAACATTTTCCTGTCCTCCTCGGACCAGCTCTTGTAGTCCAGCCAGTTTGATCTGCCTGGCTGATGGCTCGCTCGGGTTGTTGGGTAAAGGGTTTGTTCCCGAAAAACTCCAACCACGGCTTGCGAACCTCATCTTTGCTGGTCTCTCTGTATTTTTTTAATTCCAAGAATGCCATCTTGACCGAGATGGTTTTCTTGTCCGTTATTAGTGATGGTTAAGGCTTCACCTGTCGTGTCTTCGCGCATACTAAAACTGTGAAATGCTAAATCATCTTGGAAGTAATTACTAGCCACAATTGCGATAGCATATACCGGTGCGATGTGTTTGTAACTCTGGTGAGTATTTCCTTCTTGCTGGCGAATTTTTTCTAGGTTTTGATTGACCTGACTGCACAAATAAGCCCACAGGCGATTAATGAAAAAATTCTGATGATGCACTTGAATCTCAATAATGACCTGAGTCCCGTTATCCAACTCCGCCAAGACGTCTATACTGGTATAGAAATCCTGAGCCGAGTACGGCAGGGAAGGCAAAACGTGAATATTACTTCCCTCCAAAATGGTCACATTTTTTGCTGGCAAGTCCAGCATATCACGGATAAATTGACAAGTGATTTCTGGGTTGCTAAAAATCTTCTTAGCCACTAAATCATTGGTTGGGCTGATGCCCGGATGTCTGAGAATCATCCTTTTCCTCCTTTTATTATACCATAGTTTTAAATCTAATTTTGCTAGATTCTATGGTTCTATCTATTTATTCGGAAAGAGAGGGAAAAGTTCAAACTGTCCTAACAAAAAAGATAGCCGATCTCTTTTACACCAAGAAATTTAGCTATCTTTTTTAGTTATTTTCAGATTGCGTAACGTTTAAAGATTTCTCACTTATGTCTTTCTAACAACGCCTCAAACTCAGCAACAGTCATTCCCAATTGTTCACTCGCAAATTCGGAAGTTAAAACATGTTGGCGTACTAAATCTAGAAAAGTAAAGATTTGTCCTTCAACTTTCCCACGCTCCAGTCCTTGTTCAAGACCTTCTTCTCGCCCTTTTTCAATACCCTCTGCACGACCACGTTCAAGTCCACGCTCTAAGCCCTTTTCCTCAGCTTGTTCCAAGGCATAGTCATGAGCCAATAATGCTTGTTCTTCGCGCATACGTAGTTGACTAAACATTTTCCTGTCCTCCTCAGACCAGCTCTTGTAGTCCAGCAGTTGATCTGCCTGCTGATGGCTCGCTCGGGTTGCTGGGTAAAGGGTTTATTCCCGAAAAACTCCAACCACGGCTTGCGAACCTCATCTTTGCTGGTCTCTCTGTACTTTCTTAATTCCAAGAATGCCATCTTGACTAAATAGTTTTCTTGACCATTATTTGTGATGGTTAAGGCCTCACCTGTCGTGTCTTCGCGCATACTAAAGCTATGAAAAGCTAAATCATCTGAGAAGTAATTACTATCCACGATTGCGATAGCATATACTGGTGCGATGTGTTTATAACTCTGGTGTGTATCACCTTCTCGTTGGCGAATTTTTTCTAGGTTTTGATTGACCTGACTGCACAAGTAAGCCCATAAACGATTAATGAAAAAATTCTGATGATGCACCTGAATTTCAATGATTACCTTGAGTGCCATTATCCAACTCCGCCAAAACATCTATACTGGTATAGAAATCCTGCGCTGAATAAGGCATAGAGGGTAATACGTGAATATTGCTCCCCTCCAAAATGGTCACATTTTTTGCTGGTAAATCCAGCATATCGCGAATAAATTGACAAGTAATTTCTGGATTGCTGAAAATTTTCTTAGCAACCAAATCATTGGTAGGGCTGATGCCCGGATGTCTGAGAATCATCCTTTTCCTCCTTTTATTATACCACAGTTTTATACTCAATGAAAATCAAAGAGCAAACTAGGAAACTAGCCGCAGGCTGTACTTGAGTACGGCAAGGCGACGTTTGACGTGGTTTGAATTTGATTTTCGAAGAGTATTAAATCTAGTTTTACTAGATTCACTGACTCTATCTATTTATTCGGAAAAGAGACGAAAAAACCTGAGAATTATCTCAGGCTTGGTCATTAAATCTTTTTCTCAATACTGAAAAGTGGAGAAAGTGGGCGTTTTTCATGAATACGCACGATAGCATCACCCAGTAGATGAGCAATCGAAATCTGCTCAATCTTATCAATCAAACGCTCTTCTGGCAGATAGATGGTATCCAAAACAACCAATTTCTTGATAGCTGAGTTTTGGATATTGTCCATAGCAGGACCAGAAAGAACTGGGTGCGTACAGCTTGCATAGACTTCAACAGCACCCGCTTCCGCAAGGGCATCTGCCGCGTGACAAATCGTACCTGCCGTATCAATCATATCATCAATCAAGATACAAGTCTTGCCTTCTACCTTACCGATGATGTTCATGACTTCACTGGTATTCATCTTATCAACGCTACGACGTTTGTCAATGATAGCAATAGATGTTTTCAAAAATTCTGCCAACTTACGAGCACGAGTCACCCCTCCATGGTCTGGGCTGACAACCACATAGTCAGAACCAACCATACCACGACGCTCAAAATAATCCGCAATCAGAGGAGCACCCATCAAGTGATCCACAGGAATATCAAAGAATCCTTGAATCTGCGCAGCATGCAAGTCGATGGTCAATAAACGATCCACTCCAGCTACTTCAAGCATATTTGCAACAAGTTTTGAAGTGATTGGCTCACGCGCTCTCGCCTTTCTATCCTGACGTGCATACCCATAGTAAGGCATGACAACATTGACAGATTCTGCACTCGCACGCTTCAAAGCATCCACCATAATCAAAATTTCAAGCAGATTGTCATTTACAGGCGAGCTAGTTGATTGTAGGATAAAGACGTGTTTCCCACGGATTGATTCTTCGATGTTGACCTGAATCTCTCCATCTGAAAATTGGCGAACACTTGATTTCCCCAACTCTATCCCAATCTCCTGCGCCACACGTTCTGCCAATTCTTTATTAGAAGAAAGGGCAAACAGCTTTAAATCAGAAAAAGACATGATTTCCTCCGGTATATATGTATCGCTTGTGCTTTTCACAAGATTTTCCATCTACCATTGTAGCGCTTTTTACACTATTTTCAATCAAAAATAAAAGAAGGGCACCATATTTGTACCCTTGCATCATTCTTTTGAAAAATATTCTAGTTCATTATCTCATCGTGCTTCTCAACAAAGCGATAAGCCTGATAAAAACCATAGAGAGTAATAGCTGTAACCACTGGAATCGCTAAGGGCAACTCTGTCTCCAATTCTACAAAAGGAGAGTTAAACAAGAAATGAGTTCCCAAGGCTAAACCTAGGAAAATAAGCCCTTGTTTCTTGCCAACCTTCTGCCCTTTATAGGCTCTGTAAAGCAAGTAAACACCTACTACAGCCAGACCTGAAAAAGTCCAGTGAGAGGCAATTCCTGAGATGATACGCTCTAAAATCCTCGAAATAGTAAAGTCAAATCCCTCTGGCAAATCCGTACGAATATAGCCAATATCCTCAATCATTTGGAATCCCAAACCAGAAGCAATCCCTAGTAAAAACAAAGATTTTAATTTTGCACAGGAATCAAAGCTAAAACAAAGACAAGTGGCAACAATTTCAAGGGTTCTTCTACCAAAGGAGCCACAATAGCACTTTCAAAGGCATTTAAAAATGCACTATCTGGGAAAAGAACCCCCAATAAATCATGGATATAGGTATTAGCAAAGCTAGACAACCAACCTGAAAGGAACATCCCACCCAATAAAGACAAAATCAAGGCCTTCTTTGGCAATCCCCATTTTTTCCCAATACGGAAAAGGAAATAAAGAGCCGGAATCATGTAAAAGAGAGCTAGAAAGATAGAAACTCCCATTAGTCCATATTCCGCAGCTGACATCGAACCGTCCGTATAGTAGATGGTTTCATACTGCAAACCAATACATAGTAATAAGATAAAAATAAATAAAATACTGTTTTTCTTCATACACTTTCTTTCTAAATGAAGTATTTATAATTCTACAACTGTCATACTTCCTGTATCCACATCGTAAATAGCACCAGATATAATGACATCATCTGGTATTAGGGGAGACTCGATAAGGAGTTGCATATCCTCTCGCACACTCTCCTCTATATCTTGGAAGGGCAAGAAGTCCTGGTCTGACACGTCGACACCCAGTTCCTCTTTTAAATACTCCTGAAAAGGACCGTTTTCAAAGGTCTGAGCACCACAGTCTGTATGGTGCAATACCACAATCTCTCTTGTCCCCATTTGTTGCTGGGAAATAACTAGCGAACGAATCATGTCCTCAGTCACTCGACCACCTGCATTCCGCAAGATATGAGCATCCCCAAGTGCCAAGCCCAGAGCTTGCGCAACGTGTAAACGTGAGTCCATACAGGTCACAATGGCAACTCTTGTTTTAGGTTTAAGTGGTAGATTTAACTGCCCATGTAGGGCAACATAAGCCTGATTGGCTTGCATAAACTGTTCAAAATACGACACGATTCCCTCCTCGAAAATTTGATAGTCAAATATTTCTCCTATCTTATCATTTTTAAGAGGATTTGTCACGGATTATGCAAAGACCTTCTTTAAAACTTCCTGAATCGTTGTCACCCCAATAACCTGAATTTCCTTGGGTGGAGTGATTCCTGTTAAGGAATTCTTAGGTACATAAATCTTAGTAAAACCCAGTTTAGCAGCTTCGTTGATGCGTTGCTCGATACGATTCACGCGCCGAATTTCTCCTGTCAATCCCAGTTCTCCCACAAAACATTCCTGAGGATTAGTTGGCTTGTCTTTGTAGCTCGAAGCAATGGCAACTGCAACAGCCAAGTCAATGGCAGGTTCATCCAATTTGACACCACCAGCAGATTTGAGATAGGCATCCTGATTTTGCAAGAGAAGTCCTGCCCGCTTTTCCAAAACAGCCATAATCAAGCTAGCACGGTTAAAATCAAGTCCTGTCGTCGTACGCTTGGCATTCCCAAACATGGTCGGTGTTACCAAAGCCTGAACCTCCGCCAAAATCGGACGCGTCCTTCCATGGTCACAACGATTGATGAGCCAGTCGCTCCATCCAAACGCTCTTCTAGGAAAACTTGACTCGGATTAAGAACCTCAACCAAGCCACCTGACTGCATCTCAAAAATCCCAATCTCATTAGTGGAGCCAAAACGGTTTTTGACCGCTCTTAAAATACGGAAGGTATGGTGACGCTCCCCTTCAAAGTAAAGCACCGTATCCACCATATGCTCTAGCATACGAGGACCAGCCAAGGTTCCTTCCTTGGTCACATGACCTACGATAAAGATGGCAATGTTATTGGTCTTGGCCAGCTGCATAAGCTCAGCCGTCACCTCACGCACTTGAGAAACAGACCCCTGCACCCCTGAAATCTCAGGAGACATAATGGTCTGGATAGAGTCAATAATAAGGAAGTCTGGCTGGATTCTCTCTACCTCTGCGCGTACGCTCTGCATATTGGTCTCTGCATAAAGATAAAACTCACTATCAATATCACCCAAGCGCTCTGCTCGTAGTTTAATCTGCTGGGCAGACTCTTCACCACTGACATAAAGAACCGTTCCAACTTGAGACAGCTGGGTTGAGACTTGTAGGAGAAGGGTAGATTTCCCAATCCCAGGATCCCCACCGATGAGGACGAGACTTCCTGGTACCACTCCTCCTCCAAGTACACGGTTGAATTCCTCCATCTCCGTCTTGGTTCGATTGACGTTGATTGAAGTCACCTCAGCCAGTTTCATGGGCTTGGTTTTCTCACCTGTCAAGGACACACGCGCATTCTTTACCTCGGCAACCTCAACCTCTTCTACAAAAGAAGACCAAGACCCACAGTTGGGGCATCGTCCCAGATATTTAGGGGAATTATACCCACAATTTTGACATACAAATGTCGCTTTTTTCTTTGCGATGATAAACCTCTTTCTATATCTCTAACTCATACTCAATCACTTGGCAAAAATCAATCTTCTCATTTGACACAAACTGGCGCATAAGCATATTGTGAGTTACCACTATCACGGTCTGATAATCTCGATACTTAGCCATACATTCTAGAAAACGAGACTTCATCTCCGTAGCCGTCTCATATTGAATAGGACTATTAGGAAGCAACTCCCCCTTGTTTTCTAAAAACAGGCTTCTAGCTGTTTCATAGTTTTCTATTCCTGTTTCATAGACCTGCCATTCATGTAATAAAGGCTCCACTCTTAAAGGAAGACCCGTAGTACGAGCAACATAAGAAGCTGTTTCTAAAGCTCTTGTGACTGCAGAAGATATGATTATTTCAGCTGAAGAGAGTAACGGATTCTTGCTCAGGTCTTGGGCTTGCTGCCGTCCCTTCTCAGACAAGGGTGCCAAATCTATCCCAAATCCCGTATAAGAACGCTCCTCTAACTCATGATAATCTGGCTCCCCGTGACGTACAAAGATAATCTTCATTCTAGTGCCCAGTCGATCCAAATCCACCAGTTCGCACGCCATCAGCTGCATCTCCATCTGCAATTAAGAAAGGCGCAAAAACCGCCTGGACAACACGTTCCCCAACTTCAAGAACAACCTCTTGATCTGTGATATTCTTCATCTGCGCAAAAATATGCCCTTCATTCCCAGGATTTCCATAATAATCCCCATCAATGACTCCAACTGAGTTAATTAAAACCAAACCCTTCTTACGAGGATTTGAAGAACGATCATAGAGGTAGAGAACCTCAGTCGGTTGCATATAAGCCTTAACCCCTGTCGGAACCAATACAATCTCTCCTGGCGCAATAACTGTACGCACAGCAACCTTTAAGTCGTAACCAGCCGCATGCGCTGTCTCACGCTTGGGCAATAAATTTTCATCTGTAAAACTAGAAACCAATTCAAAACCACGAATTTTCATCATCTTCTCTTTTCTATTATCATTTATTCTAGATTATTCTATCTTATTTATTCGGAAAAAGCACGAAAAAAAGAGCACACAATTCAAATCGCTTAGGGCTGCTGGATTCCTCCCCTGACCCGCTTCACGCAGAACTGTTGCTCCACTATTTATTATATCACATTCCTATTCATTTTAAAAGCAAAATTATTTTTTCCGTCTATTTCTAAAAAAATCCTGCATAATAGCTGCACATTCATCTTCCAAAATTCCCGTTTCAACCTCCACACGATGATTAAGACGCTCATCTGTCAAGATATCATACAAACTCCCAGCAGCGCCAAATTTCTGGTTTTTAGCCCCATAGACCACGTTTGGAATGCGGGCAAGTCCAATCGCCCCACTACACATGACACAAGGCTCAATGGTCACAAAAAGCGTGCAATCCAGCAAGCGCCAGCTCTCCTCACTTAGGTTCGCATTTTCTATAGCCATAATTTCCGCATGCATAACCGCTCGTTGCAACTCCTCACGCGCATTATGCCCACGACCAATGATTTCTCCATCCTTGACAATCACACAACCAATTGGAATTTCATCGTGTTCAAGAGCAATCTCAGCCTCTCTCAAAGCTTCCCTCATAAAGACTTCTTTTTCTTCAACTGTATAATTCATCAATTTCCCTTTTTCTACTTGTCAGTTTTATTATTATATCATGAATCTCAAGACAAAAAAAGCCACCGAATGCGGTGACTCTATAGGGAGATTATTATGAAAAAGAAAAGTTTAGGATATTTGTTACAACAAGTTAGGAGGTCTTCTTGTAACTGTCTATAGTATAACCAACCTATCTTAAACAAATCTTAAAAATCTCTTACGACCAAACACTTTCTAAAATATTTGTTTGTTCACGACCAGGACCTACTGAGAAAGTAGAAATACGAACGCCAACCAATTCACTCACACGACGAACATAGTTACGCGCATTCTCAGGAAGATCTTCCAAATTACGAACTCCGGTAATATCTTCTGACCAACCTGGCAACTCTTCATAGATAGGCTTGCAACGTTTCAATTGCTCAAGACTAGCTGGATAGTAGTCAATACGTTGACCATCAAGATCATAGGCCACACAGATTTTCACAGTATCTAAACCACTCAAAACATCGATAGAGTTCAATGAAAGATTCGTAATACCAGAAACACGACGGCTATGACGCATCACAACTGAGTCAAACCAACCCACACGACGTGGACGACCAGTTGTTGTACCATATTCATGACCCACTTCACGGATACGTTCTCCCACTTCATCAAACAACTCAGTTGGGAAAGGACCATCTCCTACACGACTCGTATAGGCTTTACATACACCTACAACCTTATCAATCTTACTTGGACCAACACCAGAACCAATTGTCACACCACCAGCCACAGGGTTTGATGACGTAACAAATGGATAAGTTCCTTGGTCAATATCGAGCATGACACCTTGTGCACCTTCAAAAAGAACACGTTTACCGTTATCAAGCGCATCATTCAAAATGACAGATGTATCTGTCACATACTTCTTGATTTGTTGACCATATTCGTAATACTCTTCAAAAATATCATCGAAAGCAATCGCTTTACTGTCATACAATTTTTCAAAAAGACGATTCTTTTCAGCAAGGTTACGTTCTAAACGCTCACGGAAAATATCTTTATCCAAAAGATCGGCAATACGAATTCCAACACGAGCAGCCTTGTCCATATAAGCTGGACCAATTCCCTTAATTGTAGTACCAATCTTATTATCACCCTTAGCCTCTTCTTGCAAGCGATCCAGTTCGATATGATAAGGTAAAATAACATGCGCACGATCAGAAATACGCAAGTTATCAGTTGTAACACCCTCCTCATGAAGATAGCTCAACTCTTTTACAAGAGATTTAGGATTTACAACCATACCATTCCCAATAACAGAGATTTTTTCAGGGAAGAAAATCCCAGATGGAATCAAGTGCAATTTAAACTTCTTACCATCAATCACAATAGTGTGGCCTGCATTATCACCACCTTGGTAACGTGCAATCACTTCTGCATTCGCTGAAAGGAAGTCTGTAATCTTCCCTTTACCTTCATCACCCCATTGGGTACCTACAACAACAACTGAAGTCATAATCTTGTCTGAGCCCTCAGGCTCTTCCTTTCTCACATACATGGCAGGACTCTCACCTGCAATTATATCTTACAGTTTATTATAAGAAAAAATCGCCTTTTTATCAAGAAGAAACAATAGAAAGATTTGCTATTTCCAACTATTAAAAAATGATTTAGAAAAATAACTAGCTATTTATTGTTATATTGCCATAAAAAAGTAAGTTTGTTCGGAAATTAACTCAGACTATCTCAACAAGAAATAAAACCTTGTTTCATTATCATCTTTTCAAGATACAAACGATAAGCAACACGATAATGGTAAACGATAAAATCCCTACGACACCCAATGCCATATCTAACTAAATAATAAAATCAAAAATTTAAAATGAAAATGTTCCCAGTCCCAACTATTACCAAAGAAAGTAGCATACTCTTCTTCGATACTGTCATAGAAATCAGTCATCTGATCATAAATATTTTGTAGCATAAGCATACACTCCTTTACTTTTTATGATCTTATTCTAACAAAAAATTTTACACATTAACTATCAATTCCTGAATTGTTAAAATACCAACCTCAACAAGATAAAAAATAGGAAAAGTTGACAGAATAAGAACAAATATCTTACATCAAAAACAAACTATTAAATCCCTAAAAATAAAAAATTTCATATAAATGATTTACAAAAATTATCCTTTACGGTTACTATATTATAAATCATCCTGTGCATTGAATCTTTCTCAGTTTAAAATATAAAGTGATTGAATAGAAATGAAGCACTTAATAATTATTAAAAAGAAAAGCAACTATAATATTTGTCCTCTATGGGTATTATAGAACCTATTTTAGGGTAGAAAAAATTCCATAAGATTTATAACGAAAAAGCACCAAACCATCATTAGAAAGAATCATATGGAACAATTACACTTTATCACAAAATTACTAGAGCTTACAGACCCTAATTTCTAAATTATGGATATCATCAATAGGGGTACACATAAGGAAATCCTCGCTAAACTGAACTACGACACCCCATCTTGACCTGATTGCGTAAGTTAAGAGAGCGTTGTTTTAAGTGCTATCAGTGCTCGAAAATGATGGTGTCTGAAACTTCTATCGTCAATAAAATATCTCGCATCTAATGAAGCGAGATAGATTATTAGTTATATAACAAAAAAGAGGCCGAAACCTCCTTTAATTAACTACTCCGCCAGTAGGACTCGAACCTACGACATCATGATTAACAGTCATGCGCTACTACCAACTGAGCTATGGCGGATTAGAGCTAAGCGACTTCCATATCTCACAGGGGGCAACCCCCAACTACTTCCGGCGTTCTAGGGCTTAACTTCTGTGTTCGGCATGGGTACAGGTGTATCTCCTAGGCTATCGTCACTTAACTCTGAGTAATACCTACTCAA
>CAKMOM010000006.1:0-15906 GCA_927910965.1 uncultured Streptococcus sp. | reverse complement strand
AGTCATCCCGTTCTAGAATGGGAGGATTATGCAGTTCCATTATTCAAAGAAACTAGTCCATTCTAGTAATGACTAGGAATTCTGTAGTCATTACCAATAAATGGCTGTGAAATTTTTAGAGTTCTCCAGAATAATATAATTTTCTTTAAAAGAAAAACTTAAAAATTAAACTTTTGAGACTTCAAAGTGATTACTTGACTTATACTCAATGAAAATCAAAAAGCAAACTAGGAAGCTAGCCGTAAGCTGTACTTGAGTACGGTAAGGCGACGCTGACGTGGTTTGAATTTGATTTTCGAAGAGTATTACTGCCCTTCATTTCTTATTAGCTGACTTTATGATATAATGAAAAACGAGGTAAATTGAATGAAAAGTATAAAATTAAATGCTCTATCTTACATGGGAATTCGTGTCTTGAATATTATTTTTCCCATCTTAACTGGTACCTATGTCGCGCGTGTCTTGGACCGAACTGACTATGGTTACTTCAACTCAGTTGACACTATTTTGTCATTTTTCTTGCCCTTTGCGACTTATGGGGTCTATAACTACGGTTTACGGGCCATCAGTAATGTCAAGGATAACAAAAAAGATCTGAATAGAACCTTCTCTAGTCTTTTTTATTTGTGCATAGCGTGTACAATTTTGACCACTGCTGTCTATATCCTAGCCTATCCTCTCTTCTTTACTGATAATCCAATCATCAAAAAAGTCTACCTTGTTATGGGGATTCAACTCATTGCCCAGATTTTTTCAATCGAGTGGGTCAATGAAGCTCTGGAAAATTACAGTTTTCTCTTTTACAAGACTGCCTTCATCCGTATCCTGATGCTGGTCTCTATTTTCCTGTTTGTCAAGAATGAACACGATATTGTTGTTTATACACTTGTGATGAGTTTATCGACTCTGATTAACTACCTGATTAGTTATTTTTGGATTAAAAGAGACATCAAACTTGTTAAGATTCACCTAAGTGATTTTAAACCACTCTTTCTCCCTCTGACAGCCATGTTAGTCTTTGCCAATGCCAATATGCTCTTCACTTTTTTAGATCGCCTCTTCCTCGTTAAAACAGGGATTGATGTCAACGTTAGTTACTATACCATGGCTCAACGAATTGTGACCGTTATAGCTGGTGTTGTAACAGGAGCTATCGGAGTGAGTGTGCCTCGTCTCAGTTACTATTTGGGTAAAGGAGACAAAGAAGCCTATGTTTCTCTGGTTAACAGAGGAAGTCGAATCTTTAACTTCTTTATCATCCCACTCAGTTTTGGACTCATGGTTTTAGGACCAAATGCAATCCTACTTTACGGTAGTGAAAAATATATCGGAGGCGGTATCTTAACCTCTCTCTTCGCTTTTCGTACGATTATCCTGGCACTAGATACCATTCTTGGTTCCCAAATTCTCTTTACAAATGGCTATGAAAAACGTATCACAGTTTACACAGTCTTTGCTGGGCTACTCAATTTGGGCTTGAATAGTCTCCTCTTTTTCAACCATATTGTGGCTCCTGAATACTACTTACTGACAACTATGTTATCGGAAGCCTCTCTACTTGTTTTCTATATCATTTTCATCCATAGAAAACAGCTCATCCACTTAGGACATATCTTTAGCTATACTATTCGATACTCGCTCTTTTCACTTTCCTTTGTAGGAATCTATTTCCTGATTAATTTCTTGTATCCTGTAGATATGGTCATTAATTTGCCATTTTTGATTAATACTGGTTTGATTGTCTTGCTATCAGCCATCTCTTATATTGGTCTACTTGCCTTCACCAAAGATAGCATTTTCTATGAATTTTTAAACCATGTCCTAGCCTTAAAAAATAAATTCAAAAGATCATAGGAGTTTAAAATGAAACAACTAACCATTGAAGATGCCAAACAAATTGAATTAGAAATTTTGGATTATATTGATACTCTCTGTAAAAAGCACAATATCAACTATATTATTAACTACGGGACTCTGATTGGGGCAGTTCGACATGAGGGCTTTATCCCTTGGGACGACGATATTGATCTGTCCATGCCTCGAGAAGACTACCAACGATTTATCAACATTTTTCAAAAGGAAAAAAGTAAATACAAACTTTTATCCTTAGAAACAGATAAAAACTACTTTAACAACTTTATCAAAATAACCGACAGTACAACTAAAATTATTGATACTCGGAATACAAAAACCTATGAGTCAGGTGTTTTTTATCGATATTTTCCCTATGGATCGCTTTGATGATCCTAAGGTCATTGATACTTGTTACAAACTGGAAAGCTTCAAACTACTGTCTTTCAGTAAACATAAAAAATATTGTCTATAAAGATAGCCTTTTAAAAGATTGGATACGAACAGCCTTTTGGTTGCTCCTTCGACCGGTTTCTCCTCGTTATTTCGCACATAAAATCGAGAAAGAAATTCAAAAATATAGTCGTAAGAATGGGCACTATATGGCTTTTATCCCTTCTAAATTTAAGGAAAAGGAAGTCTTCCCAAGTGCTACCTTCGATAAAACAATTGATTTACCCTTTGAAAATTTAAGCCTTCCAGCACCTGAAAAATTTGATACTATTTTGACGCAATTTTATGGAGATTATATGACCCTACCACCAGAAGAAAAACGCTTCTACAGTCATGAATTTCACGCTTACAAATTGGAGGATTAGGATGCAGTATTTAGAAAAAGAAGAAATTAAAGAAATTCAACTAGCCCTGCTAGACTATATTGATGAGACTTGTAAGAAACATGATATTCCTTATTTTCTCAGTTATGGAACCATGCTTGGAGCTATCCGCCACAAAGGTATGATTCCCTGGGACGATGATATCGATATTTCCCTTTATCGTGAAGATTATGAGCGCTTATTGAAAATTATTAAGGAAGAAGACCATCCACGTTATAAGGTTCTATCCTACGACACTTCTTCTTGGTACTTCCATAATTTCGCATCGATTTTGGATACTTCTACTGTTATCGAAGACCATGTTAAGTACAAGCGTCATGACACCAGTCTCTTTATCGATGTCTTCCCAATTGATCGCTTTACAGATTTGAGCATTGTCGACAAGAGTTATAAGTATGTAGCCCTTCGTCAACTAGCTTATATCAAAAAATCACGCGCAGTTCACGGTGACAGCAAGTTAAAAGATTTTCTAAGATTATGTAGCTGGTACGCCCTCCGATTTGTCAATCCCCGTTACTTTTACAAGAAAATTGATCAGCTAGTCAAAAATGCTGCAACTAACACTCCTCAATATGAGGGAGGAATTGGTATTGGTAAAGAAGGAATGAAAGAAGTCTTCCCAGTTGATACCTTTAAAGAACTCATCTTAACTGAGTTTGAAGGCCGTATGTTGCCCGTCCCTAAAAAATATGATCAATTTTTAACCCAGATGTACGGGGATTATATGACACCACCATCAAAGGAAATGCAAGAATGGTATAGTCATAGCATTAAAGCTTATCGCAAAAGCTGATTAAGCAGTAGTTTACAAGAAAAAATATAATAAAAAAGAGAAGATCTTTATACCTTCTCTTTTTTCTATTTAAATCGCTTCTGTAACAAAACTACGGCTTTCCAATACTTTAAGCATGGCGTTAGCTGTATCTAGGGCTGTAAAGAGGGGCACTCCGTGTTCAATGGCTGAACGGCGAATCTGCTCACCATCTTCATCAGCAGTTCGTTTGGTTCCAACTGTGTTAATGATTGCTTGAATTCTTCCTTTGCGAACAAAACTTGGAATATCCTTATTGTCATCACCAATCTTACCAACAGGTTGAGCTTGTAATCCATGACTGGCAAAGAAGGCAGCTGTCCCTTCCGTCGCGAGGATTCCATAGCCAATATTTTGGAAACGACGAGCCAAATCCAAGGCTTCTTCTTTTGCATCATCAGCGATAGTAAATACAACGTTACCAAAGGTTGGCAAGTGTAAGTAAGAAGCTTCAAAGGCTTTATAGAGAGCTTTTTCCAAAGTCGTATCAGAACCCATCACTTCACCTGTTGACTTCATTTCAGGACCGAGCAAGCTGTCTACCTTAGCTAGTTTGGTAAAGGAGAAGACTGGTGCTTTAATATGAACGCGAGTGCTTTCAGGGTAAAGTCCATCTTGGTAGCTAAGTTCTTCAAGTTTTTGACCAAGAATGAGCTTAGTAGCTACCTGAGCCATAGGAATATTGGTTACTTTAGAAAGGAAAGGAACCGTACGGCTAGCACGCGGATTGACCTCAATAACGTAGACTTTTTCATCCTTGATGACAAACTGGATGTTCATCATTCCAAGACAGTTAAGACCGATTGCTAGGCGTTTAGTATAGTCTGCGATTGTTTCTTGCACCTTTTGCGACAAGATTTGTGGAGGGTATACGGCCATTGAGTCACCTGAGTGGACACCGGCACGTTCAATATGCTCCATGATACCAGGGATAAGAACATTTTCTCCGTCTGAAATGGCATCAACTTCGCACTCCTGACCAACAATGTAAGAATCGACAAGAACTGGGTGGTCTGGACTAGCCTTAACAGCAGTTCGCATGTAAGAACGAAGGTCTTCTTCGTTTTCAACGATTTCCATGGCACGTCCACCAAGTACATAAGATGGGCGGACAAGAACTGGGAAGCCAATCTTGCGAGCTGCAAGAACTGCTTCTTCTTCATTGGTAGCCGTTTGTCCTGGTGGCTGTGGAATATCCAAGTCTTTGAGAGCTTGCTCAAAGAGGTCGCGGTCTTCAGCACGGTCTAGGTCAGCAACCTGTGTACCAAGGATGGTCATACCTGCTTTTGCCAATGGCTCCGCAAGATTGATGGCTGTTTGACCACCAAACTGAACGATAACGCCTTTTGGTTGCTCTAAGTCGATAACATTCATAACATCTTCGAATGTCAATGGTTCAAAGTAGAGCTTGTCAGATACAGAGAAATCTGTAGAAACGGTCTCTGGGTTTGAGTTCATGATGATAGCTTCGTAGCCAGCCGCCTGAATAGCCTTAACAGAGTGAACAGTGGCGTAGTCAAACTCAACCCCTTGACCGATACGGATTGGACCAGAACCCAGAACTAGAACGGATTCTTTATCAGACTTGATAGATTCATTTTCCCAACCATAGGTTGAATAGAAATATGGAGTTTCAGAGTCAAACTCTGCCGCACAGGTATCAACCATCTTGTAGACTGGGACAATCTTGTTTTCCAAACGAAGTTGACGAACTTGGTCAGCTGTCGTTTCCCAGAGTTCAGCAATCTTACGATCAGAAAATCCATTAAGTTTGGCAGTTTTCAAAACTTCTAGATTTTGTGGATGAGCACCCAATTCTTGCTCAATTTCAAAGATATGCAAGAGTTTATCCAGATAGAAAATATCAATCTTGGTCAATTCAGCAATTTCTTCTGGTGTGTAGCCACGGCGAATTGCTTCAGATACATAGAAAAGACGGTCATCTTGAGCTTTCACAACCTTTTCAATCAAAGCATCATCAGAAACTGCTGCAAGTTCAGGCATTTCATTGTGGTGCACCCCAATTTCTAGAGAGCGACAAGCCTTAAGGAGAGATTCCTCGATGTTCCGACCGATGGCCATAACTTCTCCAGTGGCCTTCATCTGGGTACCAAGACGACGTTCCCCTTTTTCAAACTTGTCAAATGGGAAACGTGGAATCTTAGCCACCACATAGTCAAGGGCTGGCTCAAACATGGCATATGTTGAACCTGTAACCGGGTTGATCACCTCATCCAAGGTCAAACCTACTGCAATCTTAGCAGCTAACTTAGCAATCGGGTAACCTGTCGCCTTAGAAGCAAGGGCTGACGAACGCGATACACGAGGATTTACTTCAATAACATAATACTTAAAGCTGTGGGGATCAAGTGCTAGCTGAACGTTACATCCACCTTCAATCTTGAGGGCACGAATGATGCTCAAACTCGCATCACGTAGCATTTGGTTTTCATAATCTGACATGGTTTGGGCAGGGGCAAATACGATGGAATCCCCTGTGTGAATCCCAACTGGGTCAAAGTTTTCCATGTTACAAACAACCAAAGCATTGTCAGCTGAGTCACGCATCACTTCGTATTCGATTTCCTTGAAACCTGCAATCGAACGTTCAATCAAACATTGGGTCACAGGTGACAATTTCAATCCATTTTCAGCGATTTCACGCAATTCTTCCTCATTAGCACACATTCCACCACCAGTACCACCAAGTGTAAAGGCTGGACGAACGATGACTGGGTAGCCAATTGTTGCTGCAAAGGCAACAGCTTCTTCGACTGTGTTGACAATTTCAGATTCTGGAATGGGTTGGTTGAGTTCTTCCATCAATTGTTTAAAGAGGTCACGGTCCTCCGCTTGGTCGATGGCAGATAGTTTAGTACCCAGAAGCTCAACACCAAGCTCATCAAGGATACCATTTTTAGATAATTCCATGGCCATGTTTAGACCTGTCTGACCACCGAGTGTTGGTAGCAAGGCATCTGGACGTTCCTTACGAAGAATTCGTGTCACAAACTCAAGTGTAATCGGTTCAATATAGACCTTGTCCGCAATCTCCTTGTCCGTCATGATGGTGGCAGGGTTTGAGTTAACCAAGACAACCTCATACCCTTCCTCTTTCAACGACAAGCAAGCCTGGGTCCCAGCATAGTCAAACTCAGCAGCCTGACCAATAATAATCGGACCAGAACCAATCACCATAATTTTTTGAATATCAGTACGTTTAGGCATAGTTTATGATACAAAGCCCGTAAAGAACACAGTGAAAATAGGAAACTCGGTGCAGACGCCTTCAGCGTCAAGACGATGTTTATCTTTTTCACACAGTTCTTAGGGCGTGTTCACTTCCGCGAACAATGTATCTTCTCCTTTCTATTCGGCAACTCTCAGGTTGCCATTAAATAAATTCTCCGACGATTTTTTAGCGAAACGATACTTTTCGGTAAAAAATCTAGTGCAGGGAGTTTTTAGTTCGCCTGATAGCGACTAAAAGAAACGACCTGCCTTTCTATTCGTCGCCTCTCAGGGCGACATTAAATAAGATACAAAGGACGAATAGAAAGCGATTGAATTTTAGGAAACCAAGGAAGGATTGACAATCCAAATTGGTTTCTCTAAATTCCGAGCTTTCCGTCCGTGTTCAGTTACATAAATTCTCCGACGAGCTTTTACTCGTTCTTAGTTTGATTGTTTAAAAGCTTCCATCATCTCGATAAACTCGTCAAATAGGTAGCTAGCGTCGTGTGGACCAGGGGCTGCATCTGGATGGTATTGAACAGAGAAAGCAGGTTGGTATCTATGACGCACACCTTCAACTGACTTGTCATTGATTTCTTCATGGGTAATAATCAAGTGTTCTGGCAAATCTTCACGGCTGACTGCATAACCATGGTTCTGGCTGGTGAAATCTACGCGTCCTGTAGCAATTTCACGTACCGCATGGTTGAATCCACGGTGACCAAACTTCATCTTGTAAGTCTTAGCCCCGTTTGCCATAGCAAAGAGTTGGTGCCCCATACAAATACCAAAAATTGGAATTTTTCCTTGTACACCACGAATCATGTCGAGTGCTTGTGGAACGTCTTCGGGGTTACCTGGACCGTTTGACAACATAACTCCGTCAGGATTAAGATGGAGAATTTCTTCCGCAGTTGTTGAATAAGGAACGACGGTCACGTTACAGTTGCGTTTAGAAAGTTCACGTAGGATTGAGTGCTTGAGACCAAAATCCACTAGCACTACGCTCAAACCAACTCCTGGAGCTGGATAGGATGTTTTAGTAGAAACCTGCTTAATATTGTCTGTCGGCAATACTGTTGCTTGGAGCTGGTCAGTCACATGATCCATGCTGTCCCCAACATGGGTCAAGGTTGCACGCATGGTACCATGCTTACGAATAATCTTGGTAAGAGCACGTGTATCAATCCCTGAAATACCAGGTATTTTCTTGGCTTTCAAAAATTCATCTAGCGTCATTTGGTTGCGCCAGTTGCTTGCTCTACGTGCTTCTTCAAAAACAACGACTCCCTTACAAGTTGGAATGATAGATTCGTAATCATCACGGTTAATTCCATAATTTCCCACCAAAGGATAAGTAAAGGTCAAGATTTGTCCATTATAAGACTGATCTGTAATGGATTCTTGGTAACCAGTCATGCCTGTATTAAAAACAATTTCACCAGTTACATCAATATCTGCTCCGAAGGCCTTGCCTTCAAAAACTGTGCCATCTTCTAATACTAGAAGTCTTTTTGTCATATTTTCACCTCTCGTGGACGCTCACTGGCGTCTTTTAACGTCTTGTGTTTTAGTTGGCGTTTCTACTCGCCAGTACGGATTCTAAGATTGCCATTCGAACAAAGACACCATTGGTCATTTGTTGGACAATCCGTGATTTTGGTGCTTCAACCAAGTGATCTGCTATTTCTACATCACGATTGACTGGAGCTGGATGCATGAGGATCGCTGTTTCTTTCAAACGGTCATAACGTTCTTGAGTCAAGCCATGTTGGGCATGGTAGTCTTCTTTTGAAAAGACAGCTCCACTTTCATGTCGTTCATGTTGCACACGAAGAAACATCATGACATCCACCTGATCAATGATTTCATCAATGGTTACAAACTGTCCATAGTCTGCAAACTCTTGACTTCTCCATTCCTCAGGTCCAGCAAAGAAAAGTTCAGCTCCCAAGCGTTTCAAAATCTGCATATTGGATTTGGCAACGCGCGAGTGGTCCAAGTCACCTGCAATAGCAACCTTGAGACCCTCAAAGTGACCAAATTCCTCATAAATGGTCATCAAATCAAGCAAGCTCTGGCTAGGGTGTTGTCCCGAACCATCTCCACCATTGATAATAGAAGTCGTAATCGTCGGACTTGCAATTAACTCTCTGTAGTAGTCAACCTCTGGGTGACGAATCACACAAACATCCACTCCTAAAGCAGACAAAGTCAAAATGGTATCATAAAGTGTCTCACCCTTATTAACCGAACTAGTCTTCACATCAAAGTCAAGTCGTTCCAGCCCCAGTTTAATCTCTGCCACTTCGAAGGACTTATGCGTCCGTGTAGAATCCTCAAAGAAAAGATTGGAGACAATCGGATGATCCTCATAGGGAAGCTGGGCTCCATTTTTAAACTCAATTCCTCGCTTGATCAATTTCATCACTTGATCGACAGTGAGGTCTTCCATGGACACCACATGGTTCAATGCTTGTTGATTTTCTGACATGGCTACTCCTTTAGCTTTCTAAGCTTCTTCAGTAATCAGAACTCTGTCTTGGCCATCAAGTTCTGCCATCTCTACGATGATTTCTTCAGAACGACTGGTTGGGATATTTTTTCCAACGTAATCTGGACGGATTGGCAATTCTCTATGTCCACGATCGACTAGAACTGCTAAACTCACGCGAGCAGGACGACCATGACCGACAATATTATCAATAGCAGCACGAATAGTACGACCTGTATAAAGTACATCGTCCACCAAGATGACTTCACGGCCTGTCACATCAACAGAAATCAAAGAAGTATCTTCTCCGCTTTTAACATCATCACGAAAAGGTTTGGTGTCCAATTCCACAACAGGAACTGAAAGATTTTCTAGTTGCTCCAAACGTTCTTGGATACGGTGGGCGATAAAGACACCTCGAGTTTTAATACCAGCCAAGACGATTTTATTCAAATCTTTGTTTCGCTCGATAATCTCATAAGTAATACGCGTAATCGCTCGTTTGACGGTTAATTCGTCTACAACTTCTTTTGTCTTCATGACAAACCTCCAAAAAGAAAAGTCTCCTTAAACAAGGAGACTTGAAATGTATAGCCAAGCGAGCCCTACTGCAAACAGTATAGACTTCACCTTACTACTTAATCGTTCTCCTTGCCTGCCTCACGGGACAGGTTTAAAGGAATATTTAGTTATCAAATACTATAGCACAAAGCAAGCCTAAAATCAAGCAAAAACTTTCGATGTTCCATCTTACAAATTGCTAAAGTCATATAACTGTGGGTACTGGTCACACTCCGGATTTTTAGGATGACAAATGGCTCGTCCAAAATAAATCATAGCCTGATGGGCAGCTAGCCACTGCTTCGGTGGCAAGATATCCATGACACGCTTTTCCACCTCAAGTGGTGTTGCTGATTTTTTGACGATATCGTGGTGTTTACAAATACGCTCCACATGAGTATCCACTGCAAAAGCTGGAATTCCAAAACCCACACTAATGACAACATTGGCTGTCTTGCGACCAACACCTGCCAAACTCTCTAATTCCTCACGTGTCTGAGGGACCTGACCGTCAAAATCATCTAGTAACTGTTGGGCACATTTTTTAAGGAATTTAGCCTTATTTCGATACAGTCCCAGGCGAGAAATATGTGAGGCAATCTCACTCTCTGTCGCAACAGACATGGCTTGTGGAGTTGGAAAGGCAGCAAAGAGACCTGGTGTGACCTTATTTACCGCTGCATCCGTTGTCTGAGCTGATAACATGACCGCAACCAAGAGTTCAAAATGATTGGTAAAATCAAGACTAGGCTTGGCATCTGGAAAAAGGGCAATGATTTCTTCTAGCACCTTTCGTGCTCGTTTTTTTGACAAAACCATTATTCGTCTCCGTCAAATAGTCCTTGTAAGCCAGCAAAAGGACTGTTTTCTTCTTTTTTGACAGCTTGTTGAGCTTGGTATTCTTCCTCTGTCATGATTTGCCAGTCATTTCCTGACACAAATCCTTGACCTGCTTCTTCTTCAGCCGTCAAGACCTTGATAGGAATGTTTAGTAGGATATTGTCTGACACGCTCTCGGCAAGGTCAAGTTCTCCATTTTCAATAGGCAAGACCAAATCATCATCTAAAACTTCTTGATCTAGCTGGTTTGTTGCTCCTTCCATGAAAACTTCCGTTACTGGATAAGATTCAACTAACTCAACTGGCTCCATACTGCGACTTGAAGAAAGAACAATGGTATAAGATAGTTGATAATCTAAGAAATACATACGGTCTTCGTACTGTACTTTCCCAACAGCAAGGATATCTTTTACATCTAAAATTTCTTGATTACGTTCACGCAGGTCTGCGACTAGGTCTAACGTTTGTTCAAAATGCAAGCCTTCAGACTGCTTACGAATTTCTTGAATATTTAATTTCATACTTCCTCCATAAAGATTTACTCTCTTGATTATACCATGAAAAGGCTACAGATTAAGCCACCAAACTTTGTAATTAAAATTGAATTTTTTAATATGTTTATCACTATATTTTTTGGTACTATACTATAGGCAAGAATACATGATAGCAAGGAGGATGCTCACATGGAAGACAAAGAACTCATTACTAATGCAACCCAACTCCTATCCGAGTTAAATAAAAGTTTCCAAAGCTGCAAACAGGGTAGGGCAGATGATATTCGACTACAAGAGCTGCTAAATACTACTCTGCAAGAGCTCAAAAAAGCGGAAAAGTTGAACAACAGTATCTTAATCGAGCTTGAGAAATTTTACCAACGTACCAGTCTTCTGATTGGTCTTGGTAGCCTAAAACTAAATGATCAAGCACGCAGCGCTTGGCGCAACTATGACAAGTTCCATTACGAGCATATCAAACACGTACTAACTCTTTATGGACCTGTTTTTGGATTCTAGAGATTAGAATTATCAGTTTTCTGTTGACAAAATATCCTGAAAGGTATAGGATAGAGGTACTAATACTCGGAGGTAAGGGAGACATGAACAACTAAGTCTATCAAATAAAGAACTTTATTTAGTAGATCTTGTTTTTGTCTCTTTTTGCATGCTCTTTTTGTACTAGATTTTCTAGTACTTTATCTTCTATGAAAATCAAAAAACTAGAAAGCTATGCTCCTCTTGGGTTGGGTTAGGCAACTCCAAGCTAGTTTGACGAGTTTTTCAACGAGGATAATAGAGTTTTGACAGTGACTTTGGGCTCTACTAGATAAAGTAGAGCTTTTTGTTATGCACTATCGACATTCTAGAAAGGGCAACAATATGATAAAAATCAATCATCTGACCATCACACAAAACAAAGATTTACGAGACCTTGTATCTGACTTAAGCATGACTATCCAAGACGGGGAAAAGGTTGCTATTATTGGTGAAGAAGGAAATGGAAAGTCAACTTTGCTGCGAGCTTTAATGGGAGAAGCATTGCCTGATTTCACTATCAAGGGAGACATCCAGTCTGACTATCAGTCACTGGCCTGTATTCCTCAAAAAGTCCCTGAGGACTTGAAAAAGAGAAGTCTACACGACTACTTCTTTTTAGATTCTATTGATTTAGACTACAGTATCCTCTATCGTTTGGCTGAGGAATTGCATTTTGATAGCAATCGTTTCGCTAGCAACCAAGATATTGGCAGTCTATCAGGTGGCGAAGCTTTGAAAATTCAGCTCATCCATGAGTTAGCCAAACCCTTTGAGATTCTATTTTTAGATGAACCTTCAAATGACCTAGACCTTGAGACAGTTGATTGGCTAAAAAGTCAGATTCGAAAGATTAGGCAAACTGTTATTTTCATTTCCCATGATGAAGACTTTCTTTCTCAAACGGCAGACACTATTGTCCACTTGCGACTGGTCAAGCACCGTAAAGAAGCAGAAACATTAGTAGAGCATTTAGACTATGATCGCTATAGTGAGCAGATAAAGGCTAATTTCGCCAGACAAAGCCAGCAAGCAGCTAACGACCAAAGAGCCTATAACAAAACCATGGAAAAGCATCGGCGCGTCAAGCAAAATGTAGAAACTGCCCTTCGAGCTACTAAAGATAGTACTGCCGGTCGCCTATTGGCTAAAAAGATGAAAAATGTTCTCTCTCAAGAAAAACGCTTTGAAAAGACAGCTCAGTCCATGATCCAAAAGCCACTTGAAGAGGAAGAAATCAAACTTTTCTTCTCAGACATCCAACCATTACCTGCTTCTAAAGTTTTAATCCAACTGGAAAAAGAAAATTTGTCCATTGGCGACCGAGTTTTGGTTCAAGAACTACGACTAACTGTCCGTGGCCAAGAAAAAATCGGTATCATCGGCCCAAATGGTATTGGAAAATCAACTCTGTTAGCCAAGTTTCAACAACTGCTTAGCGCCAAAAGAGAGATTTCACTTGGTGTTATGCCACAAGATTATCACAAGAAACTGCTATTGGACCTATCCCCGATAGTCTATCTCAGCAAAACTAGGGACAAAGAGGAACTACAGAAAATCCAATCTCACTTAGCTAGTCTCAATTTCAGTTATCCAGAAATGCAGCATCAAATTCGCTCCTTATCAGGCGGGCAACAGGGTAAACTCCTGCTTTTGGATTTAGTCCTACGCAAACCAAACTTTCTCCTTCTGGATGAACCCACACGAAACTTTTCTCCCACTTCTCAACCAGAAATCAGAAAACTCTTTACCACTTATCCAGGTGGTCTCGTCACTGTTTCGCATGACAGACGTTTCTTAAAAGAGGTTTGTACGACCATCTATCGCTTGACAGAGCTTGGTTTGGAGGTAGTTAATTTAGAAGATTTATAAATTTGTAACATAACAAAAATCCAGAGACAACCTCTGGATTCTTTTTACATCTGTTTTAAACGTTCAATTCGCTCTGAGATAGGTGGGTGGGTATAAAACAGTTTTTGGAACCCTCCACCTTTCTTAGGATCATTGATATAAAGTGCGCTGCTGGCATCATCGACATGGTGATGCATCGGCTCGCTATTGTCCAACTTACGTAGAGCATTGATCATCCCTTGTGGATTGCGAGTCAACTCGACACTGGAAGCATCAGCTAGGAATTCCCTCTGACGAGAAATAGCTAGTTGCACCAAGGTTGCAGCGAGAGGTGCCAGTACAATAGCTAGTAGTGAGACCACTAGCATAATGATTTCAATACCATTTCCATCTCGGTCATCGTCACTTCGTCTGCGACCTGCGCCACCCCACCACATCATACGACCTGCCATACTAGAAAGCATGGTGATAGCACTAGCAAGGGCAACAGCAATAGTCGAAATGCGGATATCGTAATTACGAATATGACTGACTTCATGTCCCATAACAGCTTCTAGTTCTTCACGATTCATGATAGCTAGGAGACCTGACGTCGCAGCAACCGCCGCATTTTGAGGGTTAGAACCTGTCGCAAAGGCATTTAAGGCTGGATCATCAATGATGAAAATACGAGGCATAGGAATCTGAGCCACCATAGCCATATCTTCCACTACATGGTAGAGGTCTGGTGCCGTTTGCTCATCCACCTCACGCGCCCCATTCATGGACATGACGATCTCTGTCGATTGAAAAATCATGGACAAGGCATAGATAAAGCCGATAATCAGTGCGATAACCAAACCACCAAGCCCAGATCGCATAAAGAGGTAGCCAACCGCATAGCCAACAAGAGCTAAGAGTAGGAAAAATACCAGCAACAAAATCCACGTTTTTCGTTTATTGCTTGCAATTTGATCAAACAACATCTTAGTCACCTAAACCGCTAAAATCAACTTTAGGAACTGCCTTTTCCTCTTCTGGTGTTTGAAGGAAATCTGCTGCTTTAAATCCAAACATCCCAGCGATAATATTGCTTGGGAAAGTTTCTAATTTTACATTGTAGTTGCTGACAACACTGTTGTAGAGTTGACGAGAGTAAGAAATTTTATTTTCTGTATTTGTCAACTCCTCTTGCAATTTAACAAAGTTTGCACTAGCTTTCAAATCTGGATAGCTTTCTGCAACTGCAAAAATACCTGAAACCTGACGAGTAAGAGCATCACTAGCTTTCATAGCTTCTGCTGGTGAAGTTGCTGCAGCAACTTGATTGCGAAGTTCTGCCACCTTTTCAAGGGTAGAACCTTCATACTTAGCATAACCTTTTACAGTTTCAATCAAGTTTGGCAAGAGATCATTTCGACGTTTCAACTGAACATCAATCTGACTCCAAGCCTCCTTTGTTTGCATACGATTCTTAACCAAACCGTTATAGCTAACAATCACAAAAATAACAACAAGAGCCAAAACTCCAAGAATAATCCAAGTCATGATATAATTCCTTTCTGCTTTTAGATTAGTACCAGTATATCAAATTTTTAATGATTGTGGTAAAATAAGATGATACTAAAGAAGGAAATAACTATGAAACCAGAAACATTTTACAACCTGCTTGCCGATCAGAATCTTCCACTTTCGGACCAGCAAAAAAAACAATTTGAACGTTATTTTGAATCTTGATCGAGTGGAATGAAAAAATTAATTTAACAGCTATTATAGACAAGGAAGAAGTTTATCTCAAACATTTTTACGATTCGATTGCACCCATTCTTCAAGATTTGATTCCCAGCTCCAATATCAAACTTCTTGATATTGGAGCTGGGGCAGGATTTCCTAGTCTACCAATGAAAATCCTCTATCCTCAGTTAAATGTAACTATCATTGATTCTCTCAACAAGCGCATCAACTTCCTCAAACTTTTGGCTCAGGAGCTGGATTTGGACGGTGTTCATTTCTACCATGGACGTGCCGAAGATTTTGCCCAAGACAAGAACTTCCGTGCTCAATATGATTTTGTAACAGCTCGTGCGGTTGCCCGTATGCAGGTCCTATCTGAATTGACAATTCCTTACCTTAAAGTTGGCGGAAAACTATTGGCGCTCAAGGCCAGCAATGCGCCTGAGGAATTATTAGAAGCTAAGAACGCCCTCAACCTCCTTTTTAGTAAGGTCGAAGACAATCTCAGCTATGCCCTACCGAATGGAGATCCGCGCTACATCACAGTGGTAGAAAAGAAAAAAGGAAACACCAAATAAATATCCACGTAAGGCTGGCATGCCCAATAAACGCCCGCTTTAAATTTTTAAGTAAAAAAATATTTACAAAGTTTGTAATTTTGCTATACTATCACAAGCAAAGGTT
>CAKMOM010000005.1:0-6461 GCA_927910965.1 uncultured Streptococcus sp. | reverse complement strand
TAGTTTCACTTCCTAGGGGAACAGTTGATTCGACTTTTAGTGATTTTTCTATGAACAAGATGATTTATCAACACTTTTCTAAGAATGATTCGTCTTTTTATTGATAAGAGTTTAGAATGGATAAAAAAGGTAGAAGATTCGTATTCTCCTTTTTTAACACCTTTTGTAAATCCCCATCAAGAAAAGATTTTAAAGGTTCTAGCATCAACCAACGGCATCTCCTACATGAGCAGTCGGCAGTTTATTGAAACTGAATATGTACGGGTACTCCTGTATCCTGATTATTTTGAGCCAGAATTCTCTGATTTTGAACTATCCTTGCAAGAAATAGTCTATCCTAATAAGTTTGAGCGCTTAACACATGCAAAAATATTAGGGACTGTTTTAAACAAGCTGGGAATTGATAGGAAGCTATTTGGTGATATCTTAGTCAATGAAGAGAGAGCACAGATTATCATTAATCGACAGTTTATGCTCCTTTTTCAAGACGGCATTACGAAAGTTGCTCGTTTACCGGTTCGTCTAGAAGAACGGGATTTTACTGAGAAAATTGCTACAGTAGAAGATTATCAAGAATTAGATATTTGTATCGCTAGTTCTAGATTAGATGTTTTTCTAGCAGGTGTCTTCAAGTTGTCTAGAAATCAGGCAAGTCAGCTAATTGAAAAACAGGCAGTCCAAAGTGAATTACCAATTTTAGTTGAAAATCAGATTATGCAGTCCAAGTTGGTGATTTGATTAGTGTGAGGAAATTTGGTCGATTAAAACTCGTTAGAGATAATGGGCAAACAAAAAAAGATAAAAAGAAATTAACGGTCCAATTGTTATTAAGTAAGTGAGGAAAAATATGCCAATTACATCGTTAGAAATCAAAGATAAAACCTTTAGCACACGCTTCAGAGGGTTTGATCAAGAAGAAGTAGATGAGTTTTTAGATATTGTAGTCCGTGATTATGAAGATTTGGTTCGCTCTAATCATGACAAGGATTTACATATTAAGAGTTTGGAAGAGCGTTTGTCTTACTTTGATGAGATGAAAGATTCATTGAGTCAATCTGTGTTGATTGCGCAGGATACGGCTGAGCGAGTAAAACAAGCTGCAACAGAACGTTCAAACAATATTATCCAACAAGCAGAGCAAGATGCACAACGTTTGTTGGAAGAAGCTAAGTACAAGGCAAATGAAATTCTTCGTCAAGCAACTGACAATGCTAAGAAGGTTGCTGTCGAAACTGAAGAGTTGAAGAACAAGAGCCGTGTCTTCCATCAACGTCTTAAATCTACAATTGAGAGCCAGTTAGCAATTGTTGAATCTTCAGATTGGGAAGATATTCTTCGCCCAACAGCAACTTATCTTCAGACAAGTGATGAAGCCTTCAAAGAAGTAGTCAGCGAAGTCTTAGGTGACTCTGTCTTACAACAACAGCAAGAGGAAGAACCAATTGATATTACTCGCCAGTTTTCTCCCGAGGAAATGGCAGAGTTGCAAGCGCGTATCGAAGCGGCTAATAAGGAACTTGCAGAAGCAGAAGCAAGAGCTGAGCAGGAACAAGTGGTTTCACCAGCTCCAGTTGTTGAAGAAAGTCCAGCTCATCCAGTTGGTCCAATGTATGAAGAGCCAGAAGTAGCTCCAAGCCATTACTCAGGACCAACACCAGCTACTGAAGCTGTAAACTCAGAACCAGGTTTTGCGGCACCGCAAGAATCTGTTACAATTTTATAAGAAATAATCTGAGAACAATATCTTATCCTTATATTTCCAGCGAGCAGGAGATGGTGTGAGTCCTGTAATCCCTAATGATAAGATTATCCTCTCAAAAACTCAAGTCTGAAATTAGTAGGATTTGACGTTACCCACGTTACGGGATAAGAGGGAGAAAGACTAGATCTTTTTCCGAATAAAGGTGGTACCACGATTTTCGTCCTTTTTGGAATCGTGGTTTTTAATTTGTTATTATTTATAAAGGAGATACCATGAAACTCAAAGATACCCTTAACCTTGGGAAAACAGCTTTCCCAATGCGTGCAGGACTTCCTACCAAAGAGCCAGTTTGGCAAAAGGAATGGGAAGATGCAAAACTTTATCAACGTCGTCAAGAATTGAACCAAGGAAAACCTCATTTCACCTTGCATGATGGCCCCCCATACGCGAACGGAAATATCCACGTTGGGCACGCCATGAACAAGATTTCAAAAGATATCATTGTTCGTTCAAAATCTATGTCAGGTTTTTACGCACCATACATCCCAGGTTGGGATACTCATGGTCTGCCAATCGAGCAAGTTTTGGCAAAACAAGGTATCAAACGTAAAGAAATGGACTTGGTTGAGTACTTGAAACTTTGCCGTGAATACGCTCTTTCTCAAGTAGATAAACAACGTGAAGACTTTAAACGTTTGGGAGTTTCTGGTGACTGGGAAAATCCATATGTGACTTTGACACCTGACTATGAGGCAGCCCAAATCCGTGTATTTGGTGAGATGGCTAATAAAGGTTATATCTACCGTGGTGCCAAACCAGTTTACTGGTCTTGGTCATCTGAGTCTGCCCTTGCAGAAGCGGAGATTGAATACCATGACTTGGTTTCAACTTCCCTTTACTATGCCAATAAGGTAAAAGATGGCAAAGGTGTTCTAGATACAGATACTTATATCGTTGTTTGGACAACTACTCCATTTACTATCACAGCTTCTCGTGGTTTGACTGTTGGTGCGGATATTGATTACGTTTTGGTTCAACCTGCAGGTGAAGCTCGTAAGTTTGTGGTTGCTGCAGAATTGTTGACTAGCTTGTCTGAGAAATTTGGCTGGGCTGATGTTCAAGTTTTAGCAACTTACCGTGGTCAAGAACTCAACCACATCGTAACAGAACACCCATGGGATACAGCTGTAGATGAATTGGTTATCCTTGGTGACCACGTTACGACTGATTCTGGTACTGGTATTGTCCATACAGCCCCTGGTTTTGGTGAGGATGACTACAATGTTGGTATTGCTAATGGTCTTGAAGTCGCAGTCACTGTTGACGAACGTGGTATCATGATGGCCAATGCTGGTGCTGAGTTTGAAGGTCAATTCTATGACAAGGTGGTTCCAACTGTTATTGAAAAACTTGGCAATCTCCTTCTTGCTCAAGAAGAAATCTCTCACTCATACCCATTTGACTGGCGTACGAAGAAACCAATCATCTGGCGTGCAGTACCACAATGGTTTGCCTCAGTTTCTAAATTCCGCCAAGAAATCTTGGACGAAATTGAAAAGGTTAAATTCCACTCAGAATGGGGTAAAGTCCGTCTTTACAATATGATCCGTGACCGTGGCGATTGGGTTATCTCTCGTCAACGTGCTTGGGGTGTTCCACTTCCAATCTTTTACGCTGAAGACGGTACAGCTATCATGACTGCTGAAACGATTGAATATGTGGCTCAACTCTTTGAAGTACATGGTTCAAGTATTTGGTGGGAACGTGATGCCAAAGACCTCTTGCCAGAAGGATTTACTCATCCAGGTTCACCAAATGGCGAGTTCAAGAAAGAAACAGACATTATGGACGTTTGGTTTGACTCAGGTTCATCATGGAATGGAGTGGTAGTAAACCGTCCTGAGTTGACTTACCCAGCAGACCTTTACCTAGAAGGTTCAGACCAATACCGTGGTTGGTTCAACTCTTCACTTATCACATCTGTTGCCAACCATGGCGTAGCACCTTACAAACAAATCTTGTCACAAGGTTTTGCTCTTGATGGTAAAGGTGAGAAGATGTCTAAATCTCTTGGAAATACCATTGCTCCAAGCGATGTTGAAAAACAGTTCGGTGCTGAAATCTTGCGTCTCTGGGTAACAAGTGTTGACTCAAGCAACGATGTGCGTATCTCTATGGATATCTTGAGCCAAGTCTCTGAAACTTACCGTAAGATTCGTAACACCCTTCGCTTCTTGATTGCCAATACATCTGACTTTAACCCAGCTCAAGATGCAGTAGCTTACGAAGAACTTCGCTCAGTTGATAAGTACATGACGATTCGCTTTAACCAGCTTGTGAAAACCATTCGTGATGCCTATGCAGACTTTGAATTCTTGACAATCTACAAGGCCTTGGTGAACTTTATCAACGTTGACTTGTCAGCCTTCTACCTTGATTTTGCTAAAGATGTTGTTTACATCGAAGGTGCCAAATCATTGGAACGCCGTCAAATGCAGACTGTCTTCTATGACATTCTTGTCAAAATCACGAAACTCTTGACACCTATCCTTCCTCACACCGCAGAGGAAATCTGGTCATATCTTGAGTTTGAAGCTGAAGACTTCGTTCAATTGTCAGAATTACCAGAAGCTGAAACTTTTGCTAATCAAGAAGAAATCTTGGATACATGGGCAGCCTTCATGGACTTCCGTGGACAAGCTCAAAAAGCCTTGGAAGAAGCGCGTAATGCCAAAGTTATCGGTAAATCACTTGAAGCACACTTGACAGTTTATCCAAATGAAGTTGTGAAAACTCTACTCGAAGCAGTAAACAGCAATGTAGCCCAACTTTTAATCGTGTCAGACTTGACCATCGCAGAAGGACCAGCTCCAGAAAATGCTGTAAGTTTTGAAGATGTAGCCTTTACAGTTGAACGTGCTGCAGGCCAAGTATGTGACCGTTGCCGTCGTATCGACCCAACAACAGCAGAACGCAGCTACCAGGCAGTCATCTGTGACCACTGTGCAAGCATCGTAGAAGAAAACTTTGCGGACGCAGTCGCAGAAGGATTTGAAGAGAAATAAGGTTGAAAAGTCTAGGGAAAACTCAATTTGAGAAGAAAAGACAACTAATTTTATAGTCTATTAAACGCATTGTATCACGTTTTTGAACACCTGATATGATGCGTTTTTATCATGTTAAAACCTTTTTGTCCTGCTCTTATTTTAATCAACTTGATATCGTTACATATTGTGGAAATTCAAAAAGCCCATGAATCATCTGAAAAGTAGATTTCATGAGCTTTTATTGTAATTTTAAATAGATTCATTAATCAAGTGTTTGAGATTTAATAGGAGTTGTTCTAAAGTTAGGACTGTTTTCTCATGGTAATCTAGCTGGTAGAGATTTTGAAAATAGTCTTGGATATCGTCTTCAAAATGTTGAGGTAGATAAGAGCAATTGTTTTTTGCGTACTGGAGCATGCGTTTTTCTCCTGGATGGAGCTGCTCATTGAAGGCAAAGAGCAAATCAAAATAAGAGGCGAGAAACTCGCTACTACGGTGATTGATGCTGAGTAGGTCTTGGCGTTTTGAGAGCTTTTTTTGATTTGTCTTGAAAAAGCTGGCATAGCTTGGTCGAGAAGCAGGAATTGCTTGTTGATGATATTCTTTTTGAGCTCAGCTGGATAAGGCAGATTGTACTTTTTCTGGAGGGCAGCATAGTGACCATCTCGATCGTAGAGAATCTTGCTGTTGAGCAGATTGTACCACATACAAGTAGTGTAAGAATTCTGGGCTTGGTGCTCTAAAACTACGACCTGTAAAGTTTTGTCAAATTCGTCTAGAGAGCGGTAAATCAGTTCAATCTCTATGCCATTATTGAGAACACAATCATCCTCCAATTCCCAAAATTGATTGCCGATTTCCATATAGGAGCAGTGTTTACTGAGGATTTCTTTTCGTATGTCTGGCGAGAGAGGAGCACTGAGGTAGACATATACATCATAATCAGAGTCTTTGTCAAAATCTTGTCCGGCCCGTGATCCTCCTAGAGCTAGAGCCTCTACTTGTTCCAGTTGAGCCAATTCTTTAAAGAGATGTTGTGGCATAATGTTAACCTTTTTTATTTTTTGACATCATTCTAACAAAAAGCAAGGAGATTAGCAAGAGTGAAATGGAAATTTCTTTTCACATATTTGCTTAAATTTATTTCATATTATGCAAGTTTTTATTTTATAATTCCAGAAAATGCTTTTTTTTTTTAGCAAATATGATACAATCTTACTTGAAAAAATAAAAAAGGAGATTTGTTATGAAATCAAAAGCTTTAGCACTTTATAGTGGTATTGTTGGTTTAGTAGGTGGACTCTACTTGCTTATTGCCCCGTTTCTTTTACTAGCAGCAGTTGTGAGTACAGCTGCCACAGCAACAGCTACACAGAGTCCTGAATTAACTGCATCTACAACAGTTGCAGGAGTTGCAGGAGTTTTACTTCCAACCGTTTTAAAAATTGCTATTTTGGTTTTAGGAATTGTTGCGATTGTATACTATAAGGGAGAAAGTCGTGTTGGTTCGGCTCCTTCTGTCCTATTAATCGTAGGTGGAGCAGTTGGCTTGATTCCAGCCCTTGGCTGGGTAGGAGGAATCCTAGCAATTATTGGTGGTTCACTATTTTTAGGAAGTCTCAAAAAATTCAAAGTTGAAGGATAAAAAATAAGGAAAAGGATTGCCAAACAGTCCTTTCCTTTTTGGTTTTGACTAGCTTTTTTGTGAAAAA
>CAKMOM010000004.1:0-4580 GCA_927910965.1 uncultured Streptococcus sp. | reverse complement strand
CTTTATCACGAAAGCCATCCAAGATGCTCCTCAACTCGGTCATGGTTCTGGCCCAGTCAACCAATACAGCTTTAAAGTTAAAAAAAACTCTCTAGTTCCCACTTTAAGGGAATTAGAGAGTTTTATACTCTTCAAACTACGTCAGCTTTATCTACAACCTCAAAGCTGTGCTTTGAGCAACCTGCGGCTAGTTTCCTAGTTTGCTCTTTGATTTTCATTGAGTATAAAAAAGGTTTATTTAAGAAATATATGTTATAATAAGGTAAATTAAGCCTAATGGAGGACAAACAAATGGGCTTTTATGTGATGCTTGCTTCAATGCTACTTGGACTGCTCGCTTTGAAGATAGGTGTTTCTCAGTTCAAGGAGAAAAAAGATAAATTCTTATCTATCTTAACAAGCTTAGCTGGCCTAGCCCTTGTTCTCGTGGCTGTCTGGTTAGGATGGCCAAAATAAATAGAGAAGCCTCGGTCAAACCGAGGTTTTTCAGATGATTTCTTGGTAGTGGCTAAAAAATATGCTACACTATTAATATGAAAATTTTAATCCCAACAGCAAAAGAAATGAACACAGACTTGCCGAGTATCGAGGCAAATCCTTTAAGACCAGAAAGTCAAGCTGTGCTGGATGCCTTAGCTCTCTATTCTGTTAGTCAATTGGAGAGTTTTTACAAGGTATCAGCCGAGAAAGCTGCGGAAGAATTTCAACATATACAAGCTTTAAAAAACAAAACTGCTCAACACTACCCAGCCTTGAAACTTTTTGATGGGCTTATGTACCGTCATATCAAGCGAGACAAACTGACCGAGGTAGAACAAGCCTATCTTGAAAATCATGTCTTTATTACTTCAGCTTTGTATGGTGTTGTTCCAGCCTTGTCACCTATGGCACCTCACCGTTTGGACTTTTTGATGAAGTTAAAAGTCGCTGGTAAGACTTTGAAGAGCCATTGGAAGTCAGCCTATGATGAAGCTGTGACTCAGGAAGAAGTGATTTTCTCCCTCTTGTCATCCGAGTTTGAGACTGTATTTTCTAAGGAAATCAGAGAAAAGATGGTGACCTTTAAATTCATGGAGGATAAGGGTGGTCAGCTGAAGATTCACTCAACCATTTCCAAGAAAGCGCGTGGAGCCTTCCTAACAGCCCTGATAGAAAAATCAAGTACAAACAGTGGAAGAAGCTCGTCGCTTAAGCTTTGGAGGATTTGTCTACAGAGAAGACCTGTCCCAATCACAGGAATTGGTTTTTGTTAAGGAAGTTTAGAAATCAGATAAGAGAAAAAGTCAGCAGGATTATGCTGACTTTTTTCTAGCTTATAAAGTATTGGACAAATGAATCTCATTTGATAAAGTATTAAGATGATTAACCAAATCCATTATTGACAGATGATTTTGACAAATAAACTTCTTGGTAATTCCTGGAATATAGAAATTAGACACGATGATATCATAACCTGTCTGATTTAAAATCTCAGGACTCGTTTCCAATTCATCCCAAGTATCGAAGGTAAAGCGGTTATTACAGTAGTAGGAAAGCATATCAACAAAGGTAAGGGATATAGCATGGTCAAAATTACTGATAATCAAAACCTTGATAGGTGGTCGATTTTCTAACAACTGAGTAGAGAGGTTTTCAGCATGGGTTAAGATGGTGTACATCAAGTGTTCCAACTGTTCAGGATGGTCATGCTGTCCAATTGCCTGACGATATTGGGCCAGTTCTTGACGTGCACTTTCTATAAAGTCTGGGAAGTAAACTTCAAATTTTTTAATCGTCAATGCTTTTTGTTCAAATAAGATTGGGGTAGAAAAGATTTCCTGTCTTTCAAAGAAAGCAGTGTTGTGTAAATGCCAAATAAGCTCATCGTGGTTAGTAAAAGTAATCTTATATTGTTTTGCTAGGCGTTCTAATATTTGACTAAGTAATTGGTAAGAGTATCTTGCTTCACTGTTATCTTCTAAAGAGTTGAAGAATTCTTGAGGATCTAAGAAAAGATTGTTTTGAATAAAGGATATAAAAATTTGGGCAATGATATCTGGGGTGATTTCCAGTCCCAGTTTTTCAGAAAAATGGACAAGTATCTCCTCAAAGTTTGGAATACTCATCAAAAGAGGGTAGTATTCATCGTAGAAATGATTTGGTAAGTCGATGAAATGACCGTTTTTAATGCGGTAAATACTGATGGCTATCATCAATTTGTACATTCTATAGATTGAAAATCGCATTGGATAATTCGTGATCTTATAGAAGAAGTCAGTGAACTCTGTTAAATCCTCTTCAGGAAGGTCAGGAAAAGGCCAGTCTAGGAAATAATAGCGCTCAGAAAAATATTGGGCAAAAAAATAGCGAATATCGATTTCATTGCCACGTATTTCGGATGGAGTAAATGATAGTTCAATTTGGAATTGAGTTGACAGAGTTTTTGTAATATTTCTGCCCAATCGATAGAGGTTGGCATTACTAGAGTGAAGATTTTCTATTGTTCGATAAATAGGTAGGCCCTCATTAAAAAACAGATACTCTAGTAATTGAAAAGATTGAGAATGAGCAAGAAAATATTGATAAATATCTTCAACGCTAGTATTAACTTCTAAATCTATCATAATTCCGTTAACAGAAGATTGGATGTCAATAGTTGGAAAAGCAGCACGTAATTCATTTAAATCACTTTTTAGAATTCGTTCTGTACATCCTAACTTTTCGGCAAGTTCATGCAATTTCATCCAATTACGATTTTGAATCAAGGTTTCCATTAAACGTAATTGTCGCTGATCTTTCGTAGATAAAAGGTTACGCATATAGGTATTTCCTCCTTAATTTATTATATCATGTTTTTGTCTAAAAAGTACAAAAAACTTAGAGTAAGAAAATTGTCGTTAGTAATCAGAAAATTTAGAATAAGATAAGTGGCTCTTAGGTGCAAAAACAGAATATATTAATTCTTCAGAAAATATTGATTTATATATTGAATAGTTGTAGAGTTAAAACTATAAAATACTTTCTAGGAGTTCACAATGAAACATTCACATAAGAAATCATTTGACTGGTATAGCATGCAACAACGATACTCTATTCGTAAGTATCACTTTGGTGCGGCTAGTGTCTTGCTCGGGACAGCCTTAGTCTTGGGAACTGCTGCCAATGCGCAAGCAGTACAAGCGGAGGAACAACATCCTGAGGCAACTAATAGTGTCTCTGTTGATAAGGTAGATGAAGCTACTAAAACAGCAGAAGTTTCTACACCTAAAAAAGAAACAACTTATGCAGCTCCAACTGTTGCTAACCCAGTAGAAGTAACTCCAGCTAAATCTGATGAAGCTAAAGTGCCAGCAGAAAAAGTTGAAGAAGCAAAAGATAAAAAAGAAGAAATAACACAGCAAGATGCTGTTGACAAGTCAAAATTGTTAACAGCTCTTTCGCGTGCAGAAAAATTGGAGCTTAAGTTATACACTGAAGACAGTGTGAAACATCTTCAATCTAGTATTCAATCTGCTCAAGAATTATTAAAAAAATCAGATGTGACAGAATCTGATTTATCTAAAGCAGAGTCTGATCTCCAAGTTGCTGTCATTGCTTTAGAACTTAGAGGTGCAACTACTAGCAAAGTTGCTGATAAAGTTGAAGTAGTTGGCAAAATTGAATCAGCTGAAAAGAAAAATGCAGAATCAAAGGTGGCTGAAAAAACTTCTGAAGTAGATAAAGAGTCAGTAGAAAAAGATAAAACTGCCTTAAAACCTGTAAAGGGACTTCGAGTTGAAGATGCAAAGGCAAATATAAAAGGCGGATGGAATATTCCGTTAGATCAAGAAGCGAGCTTGAGATTAAAGAGTGCTATTGAGGCTCATGCAGCACAAGGTAGTTCGCGTCGTCGGAAACGTGCTATCGGAGATTTGGATTATACTTTCAAGAAAGTTATGACACCGGTCAATCCAGGTTTCTACGCTGATGCCAAGAGTGTTGATGAGTTAACAGTTAACCCAGATTATATAAATGAAACAGTTGTCAACGTTTGGTATAAAGACTTAGGTTATATCAATTTAGTCGACAAAGATGGACATTACATCAATTCAAATGGTGAGGTAGTCGAGAATAAAGAAGATGCTATTCGTCGACAATATAAAAACGACTTTAATGATACAACAAGAGCAGATGTTACTGAAATTCCTCAAGCACCAGTTGGTTGGAAAATTAGTGACAACCAATCTATTCACGGATATAATGCAGAAACAAAAACTATTGATCCAAACGACGATAATGATTTAGATGCTGTTGGTACAGACTCTAATGTGGTCATTGAAAAAGAAAATCAAAAAGCTGTTATCCGTTATGTAAGTACTAATGGTAACCGTGTTCTCACAACAGATGAAGTGACAGGTAAGTCAGGTGAAGCCATTGCCTACAGTACTACAAGTCAAATCAATGAATTCAAGAAACAAGGCTACAAACTTGTTAGCGATGAATTCACATCAGGTGGTGCGAAGGTTTATGACTACGATACAGCACGTGACCAAGTCTACACTGTAACCCTTTCAGAACGTATCGAACGTGTAACACCGAAAGATCCTAAACCGCAACCCAAC
>CAKMOM010000003.1:0-2621 GCA_927910965.1 uncultured Streptococcus sp. | reverse complement strand
AGCTGGATTTACGTGGCAAATACAACCTCAATGTTCTAGGATTCCGTGAACAAGAAAATTCACCGCTAGATGTCCAGTTTTGGACCTAATGACCTTTTGAAGGCAGATGCCTATATTTTAGCAGTCATTAACAACCAGTATTTAGATGACTTGGCAGAATTAAAATTCGTAAGGAGGGGATTCCCCTCTTTTTTGATGTCTAAGATAGCAGATAGAGAGACCTGTATTCCAATTGAGACTAGAAGCCTTTGTATTCTAGTAAAAGTCCTTCAAAAACGGGGACTTATGGTAAAATAGAAAGAAAGTGACAAGAGAGATAAGAAAAAATCAGTCCCCTAAAGGAGTAGATTATGAAGTTATTGTCTATCGCCATCCCTAGCTATAATGCTGCAGCCTATCTTCATTACTGTGTGGAGTCGCTAGTGATTGGTGGTGAGCAAGTTGAGATTTTGATTATCAATGATGGGTCCCAGGACCAGACTCAGGAAATAGCTGAGCGTTTAGCCAGCAAGTACCCTAGCATTGTTAGAGCCATCTATCAGGAAAATAAGGGTCATGGTGGTGCGGTCAATCGTGGCTTGGCGGAGGCTTCTGGACGTTATTTTAAAGTAGTTGATAGTGATGACTGGGTGGATCCTCGTGCCTACTTGAAAATTCTTGAAACCTTGCAGGAACTTGAGAGCCAGGGGCAGGAAGTGGATGCCTTTGTGACCAATTTTGTCTATGAAAAGGAAGGTCAGTCTCGTAAGAAGAGTATGAGTTATGAGTCAGTCTTGCCTGTCCAGCAGATTTTTGGCTGGGATCAGGTCGGAAATTTCTCAAAAGGCCAGTATATCATGATGCACTCGCTGATTTACCGGACAGATTTGTTGCGAGCGAGCCAGTTCCAATTGCCTGAGCATACTTTTTATGTCGATAATCTCTTTGTCTTTACCCCCCTTCAGCAGGTCAAGACCATGTACTATCTGCCTGTCGATTTCTATCGTTATTTGATTGGGCGTGAGGACCAGTCTGTCAATGAGCAGGTAATGATTAAACGTATCGACCAGCAACTCAAGGTCAATCGACTCTTGGTGGACCAGCTTGATTTGTCCAAAGTAATCCATCCCAAAATGCGAGAATATCTGTTGAATCATATTGAGATTACGACGGTTATTTCCAGTGCTTTGCTCAACCGAGCAGGCACAGCGGAGCATCTGGCCAAAAAACGGGAGCTGTGGACCTATATTCAGCAGGAAAATCCAGAGGTCTTTCAGGCCATTCGCAAGACCATGCTCAGCCGTTTGACCAAACATTCAGTCTTGCCAGCTCGCAAACTTTCCAATGTCGTCTATCAAATCACCAAATCTGTTTATGGATTTAATTAATATAAGTATTTTATAAGAGGGATTTAAGAAAAATTTTAACTTTTTCTTAATCCTTTTTAATTTTAGGAGATTATACTAGAGTCATCAAATAAAGAAAAACTCTAAGGAGAATCCTATGAAATTCAATCCAAATCAAAGATATACTCGTTGGTCTATTCGCCGTCTTAGTGTCGGTGTTGCCTCAGTTGTTGTAGCCAGTGGCTTCTTTGTCCTAGTTGGTCAACCAAGTTCTGTACGTGCTGATGCGGTCAATCCAACCCCTGCTCAAGTAGCGCCAGATGCGACTGCGGTGAGTGAAAAGAGCGACTTACCAGTAGAACTTCTCAAAGAAGCAGTCGACACGGCTCTTCCTTCAGAACAGGCAGACTCAACACCTAAAGCAAGCTTGGATACTGCAAGCTCTCCAGAAAAAGCAGATGCAGGTGCTAAAGAGCCAGTAGTAGCACCAAAAGAAGAAGTGCAAGCAAAACCAGAATCTAAGAAACAAACAGAAGATGCGGTTAAACCTGTGGAAAGTCCTGCAGCTACAGTTTCTGGACAAGACCGTGAAGCAAGTGAAGCTCAACCAGCAACCACCCCAGCTGAAGTTCAAAAAGGTGTAGCCGATAATACTAAAGACACAGTAGATGTTCCAGCTACTTACCTAGACAAAGCCAACTTCCCAGGTCCATTCACAGCCGGAGTCAACCAAGTTATTCCATATGAACTCTTCGCAGGTGACGGTATGTTGACTCGTCTGATTTTGAAAGCCTCAGATAAGGCTCCATGGTCCGACAACGGCTCAGCTAAAAATCCAGCTCTCCCACCAGTAGAGAAATTGGGCAAAGGTCTTTACTTCTACGAAGTAGACTTGGCTGGCACTCAAGGTAAATCAGACAAAGAACTTCTTGACCTTTTGAAACAAAACGGTACTCAAAGCTATAAAGCTACCATCAAAAGTGTATGGTGCGAAAGATGGCAAGGCTGATTTGACTAACCTCGTAGCGACTAAGGATTTGACAGTAAACTTGAATGGCTTGACCACTCCATCTGAAGTGCAAAAAGGTGTGGCTGACAATACCAAAGATACAGTAGACGTTCCAGCTACTTACTTGGACAAAGCCAACTTCCCAGGCCCATTCACAGCTGGTGTCAACCAAGTTATTCCATACGAATTCTTCGCAGGTGACGGTATGTTGACTCGCCTTATCTTGAAGGCTTCAGACAAGGCTCCATGGTCAGATAACGGTTCAGCTAAAAACCCCGCTCTTCCAC
>CAKMOM010000002.1:0-5016 GCA_927910965.1 uncultured Streptococcus sp. | reverse complement strand
TCTAGTTCATTTCTTTAAAGGCTGCTTCTGCATCCGCATTGCTGATAACACCAAATTGAATCTTCCCAATCTTTCCTTGACTGTCAATCAGGTATTCTGTAGGAATGCTTCGAATTTGATAAGCTTGGAATGTGGTTGCTTTTGTGTCATAAAGAACTGGGATATCCTTATAACCTTGATCTTGGAACCATTGTGGGAATTGCTCGACAGTTTTTTCACCTTGAATTCCTGGTGCAATGACACTAAGAATTTCAAAATCACGATCTGGTTTCGCCGCTAATTCCATCAACTCAGGCATACTTTTCTTACATGGACCACACCATGAAGCCCAAAACTTCAAGTAGACTTTTTTCCCCTTATAATCAGATAACTTAACTTCTTTACCATCCATAGATTGTAAGGTGAAGTCTGGCGCATCTTTTCCAACAGCAATTTGTTGTACAGTCGTTTGTTGCTGTTGTTTTGGGGATTGTTGTGGAGCTTGAGTCTTTTTAGTCTCTTCCTCACCACAGGCTATCAATACGACTAATGACAAGAGGCTTAAGGCAGCAAACATTACTTTTTTCATCTTTTTCTCCTTTATTCAAAAATTCCAGCTAGAACATTTACTTGTCCTAATAGTAACAAAATTCCCATTAAAATAATGAGGAAACCACCAATTTTCTTCAGTAGCATCATATGACGTTTAATTTTACTAAAATAAGGCATTACTACACCTGAAGCTAGAGCCAAAAGCAAGAAAGGAATTGCCATCCCCAGAGTGTAAATCAAGGTATAGATTGCACCTTGCCAAGCGCCATTTCCTCCAGAAGCCGCAAGCGCTAAAACAGAACTCAAAACAGGACCAATACAAGGCGTCCAACCAAAGCTAAAGGTAATACCGAGTAAAAAGGCCGACCAATAACGATTGGCTTCTGATTTCTTAAAAGTAAAGCTTTTTTGAACCTCTAATTTCTTAAAATGAAAAATTTCCATCTGGTGAAGGCCTAAAATGATAATAATTGTTCCCATGGTATAGCGAAACCAATTGGCATAGAGAATATTACCAAAGTAACCAGCACCAAAGCCTAAAATAAAGAAAATGAGAGAGATACCTGCGATAAAGCAAAGAGTTCGAATCAGACCTGACCAGGCAACCTTTCTCCCAAACAAAGAAAAGCTTTTTGCACTTTCCTGATCATCCAATAAAATCCCAGCATAAACTGGCAAAAGAGGAAAAATGCAAGGGGAAAAGAAGGACAAGATCCCTGCTAAAAAAACGGAGATTGAAAATACTATCGTTTCCAATAAAAAACCAACTTTCTTAATAATTCTAATTCTATTTTACTATAATCAATTTCATTTGTATGATTTCTGCTACGCAATTTGAATTAGTCTGTACTTGAAATATTTTCCGGTACTAGTTCATTCAGATTCTGGCCCTTTTTTGCCTCCTATACACAAAAAAAGCCTACTGCCCAAGCTAGAAAGCTTGATACAATAGGCTTTTGGAAGGTTGATTATTTAACAGCGTCTTTAAGAGCTTTACCAGCTTTGAATGCTGGAACTTTAGAAGCTGCAATTTTGATTTCTTTACCAGTTTGTGGGTTGCGACCTTTACGTGCAGCACGCTCACGAACTTCAAAGTTACCAAAACCAATCAATTGAACTTTTTCACCAGCTGCAAGGTACTCAGTTACTGCTGCGAATACAGCTTCAACTGCTGCTGCTGAGTCTTTCTTAGTCAATTCTGTAGCTTCTGCTACTTTAGCGATCAAATCTTGTTTGTTTGCCATGTTAATGATTCCTCCAATTTAATTTCTAATTAACAAATATAATCATATCCTAAAATCCCTTTTAGGTCAAGTTAAAAACGCTATTTCTTCCCATTTTATTTATTTTTTTAGGAGTGGTAACGTACTAAAACAGCCCAAGCATTCTCACCCGTGTGAGTTTGAATAATAGAGCCCGTTTCCAAAACTGAAATAGGCTTTTCAACATAAGCTTGTAAGCTTTCTTTCATCTCTTTTGCCCAATCAGCACTACCAGAATATGAAATTCCAATCTCCGCTACAGAACGTTCAGTTAGCGAACTTGTCAGCTCATCCAACCATTTTTTAAAAGTTTTAGCTCCACGACCTTTAACGATTGGCTGCAATTCATGGTCTTTCATTTGCATAACAACACGTATATTGAGAAGTGAACTCAACAATCCAGTTACACGACCAATACGACCACCTTTTACCAAATTTTCCAAAGTTGAAACGCCAATATAGAGTTCTGTGTTGTTTTTAACTGCTTCTACACGAGTTAGAATTTCCTCCATATCTTTGCCTTCTTGAGCTAACTTCGCAGCCTCAACTACCTGGAATTTCAAGGCTTGATCAGTGAAGGAACTATCAATCACCGTCACGTCGGCAGTAGATAAACTAGCACCTTGGCGTGCTGCTTCTACAGTACCTGAAAGGGCATGAGACATATGAATAGCAAGAATCTGGCTACCATCCTTAGATAGTTCTTCAAACACTTCAGCAAAGACACCTACAGGTGGCTGGCTTGTCTTAGGAAGATTTTTAGCTTCTTGCATCAACTGAAGAAATTTACCTTCTTCTTTTAAATCAGCATCAGAATAAACAACATTATCAATCATTACAGATAGTGGAACAACAGTGATATCTAATTGTTTTACTAGTTCTGGTTCAATAGTAACAGATGAATCGGTTACAATCTTAATTTTTGTCATAGTTGCAATCTTTCTATTTTAGGATTCAGATTGGTTTTCTTACTCTTAATTATATCAAAAAAAGATTAAAAATCCTAATGGAGTCATTCAAATTTTCCTTAAAAATTTGATATAATCTACTTATAAGAAAAGAGGTTCCTATGATTAAAAAAATTTATCCCGTTTTAACCATTTTACTAGGTGCTGCTATTTATGCTTTTGGGCTGACTTATTTTGTAGTTCCCCATCATCTCTTTGAAGGAGGGGCGACAGGTATTACCCTCATCACCTTTTATCTTTTTAAAATCCCTGTTTCTCTCATGAACTTGCTGATTAATATTCCCCTTTTCATCCTGGCTTGGAAAATCTTTGGAGCCAAATCCCTCTATTCTAGTTTGCTCGGAACCTTAGCCTTGTCTGCCTGGTTGGCTTTTTTTGAGCGGATTCCCCTTCATATTGATCTTCAAGGTGATTTACTGATTACAGCCCTCATAGCGGGAATTCTATTGGGAATTGGGCTCGGAATTATCTTTAATGCTGGTGGGACAACTGGTGGAACTGATATTGTAGCTCGTATTCTCAATAAATACACTCATATATCTATGGGGAAACTGCTCTTTATCTTAGATTTTTGTATTCTCATGCTCATTCTCCTCATCTTCAAGGATTTGAGATTGGTTTCCTACACGCTCTTATTTGATTTTATCGTTTCTCGTGTTATCGATTTGATTGGCGAAGGCGGCTATGCCGGCAAAGGATTTATGATTATCACAAAACGTCCTGATCAACTTGCTAAGGCGATTAATGATGACCTTGGAAGAGGTGTTACTTTTATCTCAGGTCAAGGTTACTATAGTAAAGAAGATTTAAAAATCATCTACTGTATTGTTGGAAGAAATGAAATTGTGAAAATGAAGGAAATGATTCATCGAATCGATCCTCAAGCCTTTATCACGATCACAGAAGCCCACGAAATACTTGGAGAAGGATTTACCTTTGAAAAAGAATAAAAGAGGTCTTGTAGTGACCTCAAAAGTTAGACTAAATCTTCTATCTTTTGGGGTACAGACAACCTCTTTTTTGTTTACTCAATTTCTTAAGACCAATTCCGAGCTACTTCTTCATCTGCCTTTAACTGGTCCACTAATTGGTCGACTGAGTCAAATTTGGTCATATCTCGAATACGATCAAGCCAATAAACCATAACGGTTTCACCATAAATATCTTGATTAAAATCAAAAATGTTGACTTCAAAACGTGCTTCTTCTCCATCAAAGGTCACATTTTTTCCAACACTAGCCATAGCACGATACTTCTGTCTTTGAATCTCAACATCAACCACATAAACGCCATCTGCCGGCATATAAGTACGGTCTAAAAGCACCAAATTAGCTGTTGGATAACCAATCGTACGACCACGAGCATTACCATGGACAACCATTCCTCTTGATGGAAGCGGTACCCCCAAAAGTTCTCCTGCTTCTTTCACATTTCCGTCTAAAATAGCTTGACGAATACGTGTTGAACTAATCTTTCCTTTCTCATCTTCTACAGGTGGGACGATGATAACTTCTCCATCAAAGTAATCCTTTAAATCTTCTGCCGTTTTTTTGTCAGAACCAAATGTATAATCAAAACCTGCAACAATAATTTTGGCATTCATAGCCTTGATATAGGTTGCAAAAAATTCTTCTGCCGTGAGACTAGCGAATTGGCTACTAAAATCAAGGAGATATAATTCTTCTACACCTTCGCGTTTTAATTTTCTTTCACGTTCAGCAGGATTTAAAATATGTAAAAACAAATCAGGATGATAAGGCTCTAAAGCAATCTTTGGAGATTCATTAAATGTCATAACTACGATAGGCAATAAATCCTTTCTCGCAGCCTTGTTGGCAACACGAAATAATTCTTGATGTCCCTTATGTATACCATCAAAATAGCCAAGAACTACGACTGAATCAGATGGTGTGCCAATATCTTTTTGGTTTTTTATAGGAATAGTAATAATCATAAAATAATTATATCATAGTGATAGCTATTTCTGAACCAGAAAATCTGAAATGTCCTTTTTTTAACCTGAAGTGTAGCAGTTTAGAAGAATTTTGTTTTTGAAATCTTAATAAAGAACAAGAGATTGAATTAAAAATCTTAAAATCAGAAAAACGCATCATATCAGCTACCTAAAACTTGAGGCTCTATAATATTTGTAGTGGGTAAATCCCCTATGGATATTTATGGAGCCTATTTTGTTGTAGAAAAAAAAGTCCCATAAGATCTATAATGAAAAGCGACAAAAACAACTCATTAGAAAG
>CAKMOM010000001.1:0-3727 GCA_927910965.1 uncultured Streptococcus sp. | reverse complement strand
CTGCATATCTCTCTTGATTTCCTCAACACTCGAAGTTGATCATCCGTTTCAACATAAGGGAAGGCATCATCAAAAGCATGTTGATCCTCATCATCAGCTGAGAAAGCAAAACCCTTCAACTGGCTGCGTTCAGATAAAGTTTAATTAAATCGTCAGCTATATCCTCTACCTGGTTCTTTAACTTTTTGCTTTGCTTTTTTTGAAATGACCATCATTTAATTTTATTGAGTTTAGGTGCTTTACCGTCACTTGAAACGTATTTGGAAAGTAGATGAATTTGTTCCACTGGGATAGAGATTTGATCCCCGTTTTGGTATTGAACACTAACATAATCACGGTGAATCCCTTTGATTTCAATTGTTTCAATCCCTAGATATTGACCAATTCCATGGATATGGTGAACAACGTAATCTCCTTTTTCAAGTTCATTGTAATCTTTTAATCTCTCTGCGTTTGAAACATGTTGTCTTCGAAAACGACGTTTCAATTTCTTTTGAAAAATCTCATGTTCAGTTATCAATAAAACCTTTTCATCTACAAAATGAAAACCATGTCTGAGATTACCCTCGATTAAGTTTACAGATTCTTTACAAACACTTGACTTATCTCTGGAATCCAATTTAATCTGGTATTCCTCTAAAACATCCTCCAATGTTTTACTTCCCATTGAATTGCTAGACTGCAGGATAATAGTATAATCCATTTTTTTGTATCGCTCAATTTCTTCTTTTAGAAAAGAAAATTGATTGAAAAACTCCTGCATAGGATATTGATTAAATTGATAAATTTGGTCAAACTTGAGATTTCCTAACCCCTTTTGCAGATTAGAGAAAAAGGTAACCGGACTCTGTTTTTTATAGATTTGCTCTGTATCAGCAAAATACTGCATCTCAGAAAATGCTTTACTGTTCTGTAATTCTTCCGTAAAGTATTGCGCTAATTCTCTTTCAAAGAATTCATACTGATTCATTAATTTTTGATAATCATCAAAGAATATTGGGGTATCTTTTTCAATATAGTCAAAAACAGTCCATGTCTTGTCATAACACAAAGATAAAAATTTCCGTGAATCAGAATGAATTTGTTTTTGATGAAAACTTGAAAGAATTTCTTCTAGGTATGATTTCAAAATAGGTGATAAGGTCTTCGAAATTTGTTTTTCTAAAGCTGACTGACCTCGTTTATAATCCTTTTCTCTCAAAAGCATATCACTAGCTGGAAAGATAGTGAGTTCTGTCTGATTTTCTTTCGATAATTGTGTTTCGACTTCAAATGACCTAATACCATCGACTTCATCACCAAAAAACTCAATTCGGCAAGGTTCTAACTGGGATATTTCAAAAATATCTAAAATATCTCCTCGCAGACTAAATTCTCCTTGAGTTTGTACTTGTGTAACTTTTCGATAGCCTATCTCTTTTAACTGATGGATAAGCGCATGTTGGTCATATTCTTCACCAACTGAGATTTTTACAATACTATCTTTGAATACATTTGGAGACGGTAAAATCAATCGACTTGCTGCAATATTACAAACTAAAATCCCTTTCTTAGATGAATCAGTCAAAAAACGCAAGGCTTCAACCCGTGAAATGATTTTTTCTTGTGAAGACATCAAAAACTCGACCATAGGGGAATCATCTACCAAAAATGGATAGACAAGTTCCTCACCCAAGATAGAGATAAGATCACTAACAAGTCCTTCTGCTTCTCCATAAGTTGACGTCAGTAAAACAATCTTATCTTCTTTTTCTAAACTGCTTGCAATTGCAAGAGCCTTAGTAGACGTTGATAAACCAAGTATTAGTTGTCTTTTCTTATCTGTTAAACTTTGATGCCATTTTTTAATCTGATTATTTTCTGAGAATAAATCTAATAAGGTCACCATTTATCCATTATACCTCTGCATTATTTTCTCAAAGTTTTTCTCTTGCAAATAATAGTTTACAGCATCGTCAACCTTGTCAATAGACTGTAAAATACCGATATAATCATCCTTGTCAAACTTACTCAAAACATGGTGAACAACTGACATACCATTTTTAGGTCTTCCGATTCCAATCTTAACACGATTAAATACCTGGGTCCCTATATGTTGAATAATAGACTTAATGCCATTGTGACCACCTGCTGATCCCTTTGCTCTTAAACGAATCTTTCCAACTTCCATGTCAAGATCATCGTAAATGATGAGTAAATCTTCAATATCCAAACCATAGTAAGTCAATAAAGCATGAACTGCTTTTCCACTTTCATTCATAAAGGTCGTTGGTTTGACAAGATAAATTTTTTCGCCATTAAGAAAAAAAGATGCTAGGTCAGCTTGAAATATCTTATCGTGTGTAAAAGTGACATTTTGTTTTTTAGCTAATTGGTCAATCAACATAAAACCAACATTGTGTTTTGTTTCAAAATATTTATCCCCTGGATTTCCTAATCCTACAAGTAATTTGGTCATTTATTTTTTCCTTTCAAAAGCCAAAAGGGTTGGAATTTTTTTCCAACCTAATTGACACTATTTATTAAATTTCTTAGACATTAAAGCGGAATTCCATGATATCGCCATCTTGAACGATATATTCTTTTCCTTCTTCACGCAAGCGTCCAGCTTCTTTTACGGCCTTTTCAGATCCGTATTTCACTAGATCCTCATATGACATGGTTACTGCACGAATAAAGCCTTTTTCAAAGTCTGAGTGGATAATACCAGCTGCTTGAGGAGCCTTCATACCACGTTTGAAGGTCCAAGCGCGAACTTCTTTTTCACCAGCTGTGAAGTAAGTTCCCAGTCCAAGCAAGTGGTAAGCTGCACGAGTCAACTTGTCAACGCCTGATTCTGTCAAACCAAGTGCTTCAAGAAACTCTTGCTTATCTTCATCATCTACTCAGAAATTTCTTCCTCAGCACGCGCAGAAATAACGACCACTTCAGCATTTTCTGTCGCTGCGAATTCACGAATTTGTTTAACATAGTCGATAGAGTCAGGTTCTGAAACCACATCCTCGTCCACATTAGCAACATAGAGCACTGGTTTAGTCGTCAACAAGAAGAGACCTTTGACAACCTTTTGTTCTTCATCTGTAAATTCGATTGTACGAGCTGATTTCCCATCTTCAAGGACTGGTTTAATCTTTTGAAGAACATTAAATTCTGCTACAGATTCTTTATCTTTTTGAGTGCGTGCCGTCTTTTCTACACGCGCATAACGCTTATTAACTGACTCTAAGTCAGCAAGAATCAATTCCAGGTTAATGGTGTCAATATCCGCCAGTGGATCCACAAAGGCATCTTCACGTCCTTGCTCGCGCATGACATTTTCATCATCAAAAGCACGAACTACGTGAACAATCGCATCTACTTCACGGATATTGGCCAAAAATTTATTTCCTAGCCCTTCTCCTTTTGAAGCTCCTTTTACAATCCCTGCGATATCTGTAAATTCAAATGTTGTTGGAACTGTCTTTTTAGGAGTAATCATTTCCGTCAATTTTTGGAGGCGTTCATCAGGAACTTCTACCATTCCAACGTTTGGATCAATCGTCGCAAATGGGTAATTTGCTGCCTCTGCTCCTGCTTTTGTAATTGCATTAAATAGTGTTGATTTACCAACGTTTGGCAAACCAACGATACCTGCTGTTAAAGCCATATTTTCTCATTCTCCGTTTTCATTTCAATCCCTAATATTATAACACAAAAAGGGAAAACTTGCTAACCCTCTAACTAAGTG